>JAKAYH010000003.1 GCA_021826835.1 Thermoplasmata archaeon
GACCAAAGGACTCCAAACCGATTATTGAGGATATTCTCTCTATATCGAAATTATATTTCCTTGCCATGCTATAGAACTGATTGAGCTGATTGAGGTCGATGTCATTTTTCTGAATGAAACCGTTGACTTTCTCTGCATTCTCTATGATCTCTCTTTTCTCTTCAGTTTCTCCACGGATAGATTCCAGCTCTTTCTTGGCTTCAGCGAGATTTTTCTGCAGCGTAAGGAGATCTTCGCTCTTTTCACGAAGCTTTTCCTCTGCTTTGCGTTCAGCTTCCGTTTTGTCCTCAATATTCTTGTCTATCACAGCCAGTTCAGCCACTTTCTCGCTCTTCTCTTTCTGCATCTCGTCTATCTTCTGCTGCAGTTCTGAGGGTTTTATTCCGTTGCCTATTAGATTTAGAATAGTCCAGGCCACCTCGCTGACAACCTCCGGAGCATTGACACTCTTCAGAGATTTTCCGATTTCTATCAGCGTGTCCATTTTAACCCCAGTGGATTTGATAATTGACGCAATGACTGCAGCACCCTTTATGTCAGCGAGCTCAAGGCCGTTTTCACGCTTGAACTTTGCAATTTCCATGAGTTCGTCTATATAAGGAAGAGTCTCCTTGTACATCCCTATGTCACCATTCTTGAATTCCTGTATCCATCGCTGAACAGTGCTCTTCGGTACGCCAGTGGATTTCTCTATCTCCGAATAACTATCATTCTTGAGATACGAAGTAAAAACCTTTTTGAACTGATTCAGATTCATATTTATCTAACAGCAATTATGTATGTCCCTTATTTTATGTTTTCCATAAACGAACCCATAATTCTTACATTCAACCCAAGAAACTCAAAAATCCTTTCTGTACATTCCATTTTCTTCCCAGTTTTCAAATGAACTTTCGAGGATATGCAAGTTCATATAGGATACATGGTCTCATATACGGGGGGTCATGGATATGAGATTTTAAAATGTACAAATGGGTCGCTCATGGGTCGATGGGGGGTCAATGGTACGATCGATGGTACGGGATTGGGTCGGGTCATGGGTCGATCAAAATGGAAAATGGGTCGATGCATTATTTTGAAAATTTACATGATCGCTGAATGAAACAAACGGTTCGATGGGAGAAAGTAAAAGTTTTCAATTTCAGAGGGGAGAAGATTCATGACTTCAACTACGGATATCTTTCAATGTCTTTTCTCACCATAATATCGACGAGATCCTTGAACATCGTCGTAGGTTTCCACCCAAGTTTTTCCTTCGCCTTCGTGTAATCTGCTCTGTAGTTATCAGATTCCAAAGGCCTGAAGAATTCTCTACTGACCTTTACCAGAGTTCTACCCTCATCTGATATGCCGACCTCGTTAACGCCACTTCCTTTCCATTGTATATCCATGCCTATGGAATGGAACGCAGCCTCAGCGAATTCCCTCACCGTGTGTGATTCACCTGTGCCCATTACGAAATCGTCAGGTAGATCCTGTTGAAGCATCATCCACATTCCTTCTACATAATCCTTAGCATATCCCCAGTCCTTTACAGCGGAGAGGTTGCCCAACACTATAGGTTCCTTTGAGCCATGATATATCTTGGCAACTGATTTTGATATCTTCCTGGTCACAAACTCAGGTCCGCGAACCTCTGATTCGTGGTTGAATAGTATGCCGTTCGACATGAACAATTTGTATGCTTCCCTGTATGTTCTCACTGTCCATATACCAGCGAGCTTCGATACTGCATATGGACTTCTGGGAAAGAATGGTGTCATTTCATTCTGCGGGGTTTCCTTCGGCTGCCCGAACAGTTCTGACGTAGCAGCGAAATACATTCTTGTATCGGGAGATGAATCTTTCACAGCATTGCAGACATTAATGGTACCACCAATATTGGCATCGTATGTAGACAGAGCGTTTTGAAAACTGTAACCTACAAAACTCTGCGCAGCCAGATGATATAGCTCTTCTGGTTTCTCCTTCTGAAGAAGATTTGAGAGGAAGTTCCCATCTGTGATATCACCATAATGAATGATGATCTGTTTTTTAATATTCTCCGGTAGGAGATCTACAGTGCCCTGTATCATTGAGCTATTCCGACGCAAAATGCCATGTACCTCATATCCCTTCGATAGAAGAAACTGAGAAAGAAAATACCCGTCCTGACCTGATATGCCAGTGATGATTGTCTTCATCTTTGGGTATCGAATGGAGCATATATTATAGTTTCATGGGGAATTCATAGCATCTTGGTGGATTCTGGAACATAAGTAGCCTATCCATTCACAAGCATCATATTATGAAGCATTCCCTTGCAGAATCCCGATGTCTGAATCCGATCTCTTCTCCTCTGGAATGTCAAATGCCCTGTTGATCTCTTCTCATAAGAGGAACCTGCTTCGGAGTTGTTTCTTTTGAAGTATGATCTGCTCCAGTTAAATTTACACATTTTCTGATCTGTCATATCGATCATATTAGAGCGCCCTCCTTATTTTTTCTCCATTCCATTTCATCTTATTTCTCTCCTCTTTCCTATTTCTTCTGTTTTTAAGCTTTTCATCATACATTGACCTGAATTTGGCATCATTGAGGCATCTCCCCATAAATACCTTTGGTACAAGATATTCAATGCAGGAGTATGGCCTTATGTTGTTGTAATCAACGAATGCTTATTCAGTGATCCTTTCAGCATCAGAGGAGTTATTTATCTCAGTTACCAAGATGTAATCAATTTTTAGTGACATGTGAAATGATTCAATGTCCTCGTCCTGCTCAGACGTTGATTTTTCAATGAATTTCTAGATGAAATCCATGGTCTTCTCATGTTCTCAGAAGTAGGTGCTTGCGCACTGATCCCCATTGTGTGATCTCAGGTTTATCCCGTCAATCATCGCATAAGGACAATGGCCTGGATATCTCATAACGGACTTTTGAATGCCTTTATGCGCATCCTTCCTGTTGTATGTCCTAGAGTGAAAATAGTCCGTCCACTCTTTTGTTAAACACTCCTTGATGTTGAACAGGTATGTCACACCTCATCAATAGAGGAAATAGGTGTGAGCCCTGTTTCGCAGAGAATTTTAAGTCCTTCCTCATCTGCAGTTTGTCTATATTTTCCCTCTTCTGCATAAGATTATGAAGAAAATCCATGCGCTTCGTGCTTCTCTTTCCGGACCTTGATAAAGATATGCATCTTGATTAAGCCTTTCACCCTGAAAGAAATACGCTTAAAGAACATCGCCCGATCCCGTATTTGAATGCGTTATTCGCCCTGTCCCTTGTCTTTATTGCGGAAGAAAATGCGGTTCTGACCTCTTTCCTAGAGTACACTGCAGCAATGACTAGTAATACGCAGACAGCATCCTGAGGTTGTCAAGGGAGAAAAATCCACGATCCAGGATGAATTCTGTTCCTTTAAGTTCGAGATCTGCAACCATTCTCTTCAGCGTAACAACAGCCAGAGAGCTCCTACTGTTTGTTTCGAACGTCATTTGAAGAAAACGCCTCTTCTCCATGGCAATAGAAAGATTCAGCTGCGGCGAATCTTTATGGTCATTTGCATGACCATACTCAAAGATTGAAAGTGATGAGTGTGCAGGTTGATCTGGATCCGTAACAAGGAACAATTTCAGACTGCATTAACCATGAATTTGCTGTAATTCCCTTGAAAGGCCAATCAAAATGAAAAATTAATATGTTGATAGAAATTGGCCATATTATGGTAACGATTCCAGCGGGTTCATTTCATCTGCCTAAGATCAGTATAGTCATTGCTAGCTATAATTCGGAATCGCGATCATATCTTCGGAGATGCCTTGAATCTATTAAAAACCAAGAATATAACGGTGAAGTAGAGACTATTGTTGTAGATGGTGGTTCCACTGATGAATCAGTTGCTGTATCACTTTCATACGGCGCAAGGGTCATACACAATCTAAATGTCACTGAGTTGGGTTTCGCTGGTGGAAAAAACTTAGGGATTAATCACTCCACTGGTGAGTTCATTGCAATAGTTGATGCTGACAACATTCTGATGAGTTCTCATTATTTGACAAAAATGATCCAGCCCTTTCTCGAGGACAATGGAATAAGCATGACCTTACCAATGCCCTATATTCCTCTCATATCTGGTGAATGTACTGACTTATGTCGTTATTTCTGCTTTATGGAAAAAGCATTATGGGAATCCATAATGAATTCAGGCTCACCGAGAGGCTCGTGGGTAAAAGTTCTTCCTTCTGAAATTGTTGTCTCCAATGGAGCAATTATTCGGCGATCTATTCTTAAGAAAATAGGAGGCTGGGATTACGACACTGAAGTCGGTTTCAGATTGATAGAAAATGGATTTGGTTCCTTTGGAATAGTCAACTCCGCAGAGCGATTCCATATAGAAATGCTAAGTTTTGGAGATGTCTGGAGAAAGTACAAGAGGAGAATATTGAACCAGGTTGAAGAGAAAAAACAAAAAAAAGTTTCTCAGAGTAAAATTGACGAAGGAATTAGAAATCCTCTTCTTTTTTTAAAAAAAGTATTATTGCTGCCTTTTAAAAATATACCTCAAGAGAATAAAAAGTATTACACAATTACACTAACCCTTTTTTTTATAAAGTTATTCCTTGGGCTTTATTATATTGTTGTCTCTCATAAGTTAATATCAAACAGTGCAAGAATAATAGTTCAAAAGGAATAATTTTATATTCTTCTGTGTTGTCTAATGTTTTTTATGACAAAATCACAAAATGTATGAATGGAATAGCGTTCACAATATTTCTTGTCATTCTCGATGAGGTGATCCGTAAAATTGGAAGAATTCAGTATCATACTTATGGCAGTTGCGAAGGCATCTGGAGTTCTATCAACTAGTACCATCCCAGCACCATTTTTTTGACTTTCCAAAAATATATCCAAATTTGTAGCAACTACTGGTATTCCAAGGGTAACAAAGAATATGGCAGAATAACTTGCATTATATCCAGATATGTATGGCAATATGGCAACAGTTCTATATTCTTTCACAAGTTCTATTAATCTGGCACTATCCATATATCCAGACATCGTTATTCCAGAGTTTTTCATTAAAGTTACTAATTCTTCCTTGAATTTGGGTCCATTCTTAGTCGATAGAATATTATTGGGGAAATTACCAACAATTATTGTTTTAATATTGTTTAATTCAGTTCTGATCTCCGGCAAAATTTCCAGACCTTTATATGGGGCAATATAACCCATATTTAACAAAAGAGGCTCTTTATCCTGTTTGTAACACTCTAGAATTGTTTCATTTTCAGCAGGGAATGGAAAATAATTTACATTAATGATACCATACTTTTTCTTCAATATGTTGTGAAAAGTTTTTGAAAATACAAAAATGTTGTAGTTTTTGAGCATTCTAGTCGCGATAGCTCCACCTACTGGTAGGAGTCTTGAATTAGAATATCCAGAGTGTTCAAGATCAGACGTGTCTATTGAATCGTGCAATATTAAGGACGGCCGTGGATGCATTATGGAGTACAGCTTCAACATCAAAAAATTGAAAAAATTCCTATAAATTGATTTACCGAACGATGTAAACCCCAGATTGAAAATGACTTCTTGATTACGTTGCATTAATGTCTTCCATAAACTAGTGAAACCTCTCCATGAAGGGGTAATTTCCAGATACTCTATTCTTAGTTTTTCTTCGAGCTCACATTTAAGCTTCCATCCAAAATCTCCGATTCCGCTTCCACGAAAACTATTTACCAAAACCATTTGTTCCTTAAATTTACTGGTCATAGTATATCACACAACACCTACCTGTACCCACGAATAATGTGACCTTCATAAAATTGATGAAACCACATATGCTGACAAAACCATAAACTTGTAACCCATCATAAAAGTTTCCCTAAGACGGGGTGTGATAGTATGTCTAAGAGCTAAAAATCTTTATACCTTCAAAGCTTAAACGTTTCTGTGCGGATAGGTATACTTTCCTTTAACATCGCGGATGGAAGTGGCCAAAGCAGATTTGCAATAAATTTGTCGAGAGGGCTAATAAAGGAGGGAAAAAACGTGAGTATTTTTGCTTATTCGTGCAGTGAAGAGTATGCCGAGAAACTGCAAAGCATGGAATTAACAGTTTTTTCATACAAGACTAAAATAAGCAAAATTGATCTGTACAGAGCAATTTTCGATAGCAGTAAAGTTTTTTCAGAAATGTTAAAAATTATAAGAAACACTGAACCATGTGACTATTACCTTGTATTAAGCGATGAACTTATAGGTATTCTGAGTTACAAAGAAAAAGGGGAATGGGCATACTTGTCACAAGGAGACTTTACACTATTATTTTTGAACCAGAGTTTCTTAGATAACTATTTCCCATATACCTACTTTCTAAAGTGTCGTTTCGTTTCACAGTTGATGAGACACCAAAGAAAGATTCTTAATTATAAATATTTATTTGCGAACAGCAAGTTCACTCAGACCGTGATGTCATTTGTTCTGAATACCAATTTTACTGACTTTATATATCCGCCCGTAGACACTGAATACTTTAGACGAAGTTTCAAATCCAACTACGGTAAAGAAGAAAGTTATGCGCTTGTTATGCTTAGAAACAACGCTGAACCGATGGTTGGAACAATACAACAGATAGCTAAAAAGATTCCTGTAAAAATAGTGGGAGAGGCTAAAATCAATGGAGCTATAACTCTTGGGAGAATCTCCGACGAAGATCTAGTTAATGCATATTCTAATGCCTTAGTAACAATAGGTCCATCTAAGCAAGAATTTTTCGGGTACGCAACAGCTGAATCGCTTTCCTGTGGAACTCCCGTGATAGCGTTCAAACGGGGAGCGTCTGTAGAAATGATAGAACACAACCAAAATGGTTGGCTTGTCGATACCCAGGAAGAATTATTAAGCAAACTGGTTGAAATATTCGAGCATGGATACGATATAAGTATGAGAGAAGCGGCAAGAAGAAGTGCAGAGAAATTTTCTATTTCCGCATCATCGAATAAATTCATCAATTTATTGCAATGATTTAAAATATGCAATCTCCCGATTTGCTTAGAATGTTATAATTTACTTGAGTTTATCAATGTCTTTTGAAGTTGCTATCAGCGATTTTATCTGTTTGTTTTATGTTTCAGTGTATGTTTATGAGCTTTAACATAGTACCCGTAGGACATATAAGCTATTACCAAAGTTATAATCAGAATAAAGGAAGAGAGCGATATATCTGCTATAATATTATACTCATGCTGTGGGGCATATATAATTTCGATGGTGTAATTCCCTTTTTGAGTTATTAGCCACCCATTGTTGTAAATATCAGCGTTAAAATGATCGTCATTGCTTTTTGTGCCATTTATATAGATGTCCCAGCCGGAGTTGAAGTTCTGTTTAAAATCAAGCACGAATGAACCACTGGCGTTCATGACATTAACAATGTACTTTGTTGGGTTAATCTCTTTGTAAGTTATTGATGTTTTGTTCAAGGATGTGTTATTTGTGAAGATATCATTTTGAACCAAGACCTGACTTGAGCTATTAAGGTTACTAGCAAGGTAGTAAAAATTCTCATTCTGGTTTATGTACTTTAACACACTCATATTCGTGATTTCAATAGAGCCAGATTCGTTTGTGAACAATTTATTAAAGGACAGTGATAAATCTATTCTGTTAAGGGTGTAGTTGTGCGTGTTATTATAAATTGAGTACCACATAGGCGGCTGTCCAAATAAAGGATACACATAAGTTCTATAATTTGTGCTATTTACATACAATTGCGGGGAAAGGGTATTTGATGATAAATTAAGGGGTTGTAGTATAGAATTCCCGTATGAGTCGTTGCTGAAGCCGGTTGCTGTATTAACATACAAGGAAACATTCCGGCTACTAGTTTTGAATGTAATGGAAAAATAGTGATATTCAGATTCATTTATATCCAGCGGATTGTTGTTAAAGAAATAAACAGGATTTTCTGTTGAGATTAATCTGTTGTTTTCAAGAATAATAGAACCATTGTTTGTTATGTTATAGGTCACAGGGGGCAATAAATAATGAGTGAGTCCGTCAACTGTAAAATTCCTTAATATGGGAAGTTCGCCGTAGGGCTTGCATTCCGCTGGGGAAAAATGCATAGCATCCCCCATCTGTATTATTCCTGTGTTTTGCATGTTTTCATAAACTTGGATTGGACCGAAAGTACGGACTAATAGAATATTTGGCTGATGTTGCAACATCGTCTGTAGATACGTAATATTTTCGTAAAAATAATTACCAGCACCTACAACGAAATCTTTGTTCAAGATTATGAATTTTATATCTAGTTCCGATAGATAATTTGATAAGTGGTTCCCTAAAACAAGAGGATTGTAAATTAGATTCTGGATATCTGATGTTACATTGTTATCAGCAATCTGTGTTTGAAATAGCACTGGGGCACCGAACATAAGAGCAGGGTATTGATCATCTGCAAATGAACTGTCGTTGAAACCCATCGTGAGGAAGTTGCTCGATGTTGGCAAAATCAGCGTGTTGGAATTGTTGGCATTCTCTGTGATAAAGTTAGTCATTTCATATACATAACTGGGTAAATTGACAACAGAAGGTATTGTTTCCTGCTCGTACCCCGTATCGTAAACAGGAGTAGCATAAGGTGTCCACATGTACCATGGATAAACCGCTATGATCATTATCAGCAGGACCAGAATGATTATTGCAATATGTCTCCTTGCAAATTTAAGCCTATATACATTGCTATTTGTAGTTCCTTCGGATTTTTGATTATATTTTGCACTATTTTCTCTCTTAGAAAAATCGCTCATTAACAGTATTGTCTTCGAGACCGCTATGGAGTAAAAGAAAATAAGCGAAAACCCCAAAAATTGCATATTTGTACCATACAAAATAGAAATATACGGGAACTTCGCGAGCAGGAGCAAATCTATGAGCCATCTGAGCAATGGATTTACACCCTGAAGCCCGAAGAAAACCAAAATGGATATCGAACCATACAACAACTTATTGTTTAATATCTTATTATTTGATAAACCTCTTTGGGTCAACGGAAAGAACACGGCAGCAAGAAAAACAATGGCGCTCGCAAAAAGAATGATATTCAGTGGCGACAAAACCAACAGATAATCACTTTGCCAGACAAATAATGGATTAGGAGCAGGAGAATAGGTTGGGTATATTGCTAATAATCGTAAAGCTTTCATGAAAGAATCTGGTCCTGCGGAAGTCAAAGAGGTGATCAGTATATGATAAGATATCAAAGAGTTGCCGCTGCCCGACGGTGAAATGTTCCTCAGGTTGCTAAATAAGTTAATTATATACGGGTAAATATACCATAACCCAGTTATAATTATACTTGAGATGGATATGAAAAGAAATTTTGTAATAGAAATGATTTTTTCTCTCTTTCGCATAAACCCTTCACTAAAAATATAACTCAAGATAAAAATAAACAGGATAAAAACTGCCCAAATCAAGTACGGTTCTTCCCAAAAACTTACGGAAATAACCTCAAACAATACGATTAGGTAAAGAATATCTAACCAATAGGCTTCTCTGTTAGCACTCTTTCTCATCCCTGAATAAAAAACAAGAATTACAAGGGGCAGAAGAGAATATAGAAACCAGGACGGAAAAAAATCTGACAATAAATAACTATCAGCATAGAAATTGAACATGTAAACTAATGCACCGGCCAAGGCAGGTAAAAATAAATTGGCATTAATATTTTCTCGCGCTAAGAACTTTATTAGTCGATACATAGTAATGCCAGAGAGCGTAAATAAGGAGTAAAATAGTATAAATTGTGATAATGGTAAGGAAAATTGAATTAAGCTATGAAAAATATAGAAAAAAATAAAGTAGCTGAGCCATTCATTTGTCTGCTCCACAATTCCATTGAATATGGCCTGATTCCACGTAAAGGAATAAAAATAGATATCGCTTGCTGGATGGAAAGGCAAAATAGTGTCCCAGAAAAATACTAAACCGCCGTGTAGCCATAGGAACACAACAATCCCAGCGAGGAGTATGTAAAGCTCGCCACTCCCTATTCTAAGCTTCGTAAAAACCACTAAATGCCTCATTTCATGTGAAGTCGGTTTTTGAATCTGCATGCCTCAATAATCAACGAAAAAGGTATAATTATTTCGTATATATATTTTGGCGTCACTCTAGGTATCAACAAGTTTCTCCCCCCATTTGGCACCTAAATATATTAGTGAAGCTAAGCTCCTTAATCTTCGGCCATTGTTTATCCCAAAAGTTGAGCCTACATAGTTTCCAATTTCATAATTGATCTTCATATTTTTCACACCACTCATCTTTATTTTAAGCGATAGATCTGTATCTTCTGCTTGGTTTATGAACACTTCATCAAAAATTGTATATCTCTCTCTCTCAATATAATTTGTTGAAATAATCATAAAGCTCTGCAACTCAACATATTTCAAATGACTTTTAAAAACCAGCGATTTAATCAGATTAACTCCAATCGGAAAATATCTAATGTTGAAACGTCTGCAAATAGATACATATTCGTTTCCATAACTCGTTAGTCGCAAATACAAAAAAAAGAGATGATTTGGTACTATAATTTGCATCGGACTTGAATGATATGTAGATTCCGCAGTATAAACAATATCCGCATCCCCTAATTGAGATAATTCTGCTCTAAGAACCTCAACATTATCTATTTTATACATATCGTCATTCGACACGAGAACCCATTTCGGTTGGTACTCCATTGCCTTTTTTATCCCGACATTGCAGTTGTGTGCATAGTTGAAATAAGGATCTGGAACTTCACCACTTTCGACAAATATCATGTGAAGTCCTTTGAATATGTTATCTCTGCATTCCTTTGCATACTTTCCATTGAAGTCTGCCGTTGGTATTACAACAATGATTTCTTTATCTCCTTCAACCTCATGTATACTAGTCACCCCCTTCGGTCTCTCCCTCATCCACTGTATCAGTTGATCACGGTTTTCGAAACCGTTGTAGAATTCTATGATTTTGTTGGGATCATCACTTGTAAAGTAATTGTTGCGGTAATCGACGAGACTGAAGAACGGAGGGACTTCAGAATATGTAACTGGACATTTTTTTCTGCTAGTTGCTACCATCATTCTGATCAGCTTGAACTAAACACGCTTCACCCTAATATACTTGGAGATATTTTCCCGATAATGATTTATAGTCTTCCTTAGAGCATCCTCAAAATTATTTCTTGGAGACCATCCTAGCTCTTTTTTAATCTTCTCTGGACTCAATGCATATCTCTTGTCATGTCCTGGCCTATCGGAAACATGTTCGATCAGATTATTCGGTGCATCGAGAATACTCAGAATCCTATTAACCACTTCAATATTGCTCATTTCATTTTCAGAACTTACAAGATAGGTTTCGCCTATTCTGCCGTTGTGAATAATCAAGTCGAGCGCTATGCAGTGATCCTCCACGTATATCCAGTCTCTGACCTGTTTCCCACTGCCATATACTGGTATTCTTCGGTTTGAGAGGGCATTGAAGATCGTTTTTGGAATGAGCTTCTCTGGATGCTGGTTGGGTCCGAAATTGTTGCTGCAGTTTGATATTGTTGCCTTTATTCCATAAGTATTAACATAAGCCCGAATAAGGTGATCTGCAGCTGCCTTGGTCGAGGAATATGGGTTTCGGGGATTGTAGCAAGAATTCTCATCAAAACGGTCATGAGAATCGAGTGGCAAGGATCCATAGACCTCATCTGTGGAGACCTGGTGAAATCTCTTATCGTACTTTCGTAGCAGTTCAAGTATATTGAATACACCCATGTAATTGGATTTCAGAAATTCCTCCGGTGAGGCTATGGAATTATCAACATGTGATTCGGCTGCGAAATTTATTATAGTATCTGAGGAGGCAACGAGTTCATCCATTACCTTCTTATCATTTATGTCCGCCTTCACAAACTTATAATTCTTATTATCAGGTTCGCTGATGTTGTCAAAGTTTGCGGCATAAGTAACCTTGTCGACATTAACAATATCGTCATCAGGGTAATTGGAGCGCCAGTAATTTATGAAATTTGATCCTATGAATCCCAACCCTCCGGTAACCAGAAGTTTCACTTCCCGATCATCCCCATTTCTTCCTTATAGTTTTTGAAAGGCATAAGCTTTTTGTCCTTATCGGAAATTATTGGAGGGATTTCAGGCCATCCTATTCCGATATCCGGATCATTCCACACTACCCCAGAATCATATTCCTTGATGTATTCATTTGTGACCTTGTACATCACATGAGAATCTTCAAGGGCCATGAAACCGTGGCCGAATCCGGGAGGAATCCACAATGATCGGTGATTTACTTCCGAGAGGTTGGCAGAAACGTATTTACCGAATGTCTCTGAATCAATGCGCAGGTCAACTGCAACATCGAATATGCTGCCTGTAATTACGGAAACAAGCTTCCCCTGCTCGTAAGGGTGCTTCTGGAAGTGCAGTCCCCTCACGGTTCCTCTTTTTGAGAAAGAGAGATTGTCCTGGTGAAATCTAAGATCTATTCCATTTTCGCTGAAAGACGAGGATTTGAACATCTCTAAAAAATATCCTCTTGAATCTATGTAAGATGCCGGTTCAATTAAAATAACATCGGGAATGTTTAATGTAATGAAGCTGAAAGGCATGAAAGTGTATGATTAGGAATATAATCAATATTGCGATCTCCCTAAGATTTTCCTGAACGATCTCATGTTTGCATCTATGCTGTAAAAGTCAAAATCGATGATTCTTTTTGCCTTTGAGATATCAAGGGACGAGTCATAGGGGCGAAGAGCTTTCATGTTGGGTAACTTTTGTGTTTCCACAATTAGATCCGAATCAAAATTGAATGTTGTGGCGATAGTTCTGGCCAGATCGAATCTCGATATCCTCTCTCCCGCGATGTTCAGTATACCCGAGATGTTTTTATCGTGTTCGATTAAATATTTTACCGAGCGTGCAAGCAACTCGGATGTTATTGGGGAATAGTATCCCTCAATCACATTTACGGTTTGTCCCGCATTGAGGCTGTCGTAAACAAACCTTGGGAAATTCTTTCCATACCCATATACTCCGGAGGTTCGGATAACGAGCGATGATGGAAGGGACAGGGCATAAGCATCACCTATTGATTTTGAAAATCCGTAATAGTTTATTGGATCTGGGACAGAATCCTCGGAATACTGGCCTTTATTCCCGCTGAATACATAATCGGTGGAGAAATGAATGAATTTTGAGGAGTATTCCCTGCAGAGTGATGCGATATTCATCACGCCCAGGGAGTTCACAGCAAACGCTCTCTCCTTTTCCGATTCGCATGCATCGACATTTGTGAAGGCAGAGGCATTTATAACAATCTCAGGTTTTTCCGATTGAAAGATTTCTTTCAACTGCTTAAAATTGGTGATATCTGCCTTTCTATTGTCTGAAGAATGACTGTAGGGTATAGCTTCAGGGAATACAGAGGAAAGACTCTTTCCTAACTGTCCGGATCCGCCAAAAATGATTAGCGAAGTCAAAGTTCCACCGACGAATCTCTTCCAAGGATAAGGCGGATAACCTTTTTTGGATCTTTTCCGACTGCGACTCTTGCATTAGGTCCAATTATGCTCTTTCTGATTGTAGCGGAAGAACCGAGGTCAACTGTTGCACCGTCCATGAGTATTGAATCTTCCACGTCAGCGTTATTGACCTTACAGCCTGCGCCTATGCTTGTGAAAGGCCCAATGTAACAGCTGTTGACCACCGCATTTGGACCTACGTAACATGGACCGAGGATTGTGGAGTTCTCATCAACACTGGCAGAGGGATCGACAAATACGCGACCTGAAATATTCCCTCTTACCGATAAGGGATTATCGGGTATCTTGTCCAGAACGAGACGATTGCACTCAAGGAAATCGTCCACGGTTCCGGTATCCTTGAACCAGCCGGTTACAATGGAATATCCTATTCTCTTACCGTGGTCGATCATATCCTGGTATGCCTCGGTGATCTCATATTCACCTCTCGCAGAAGGTTTGAGTCTGGAGATTACATCGAATATCTCTGGTTTGAGAAAATACACTCCAGCTATGGCAAGGTCTGACTTCGGTTCCTTTGGCTTCTCTACAAGTTTTACAATCTTACTATCTCGGACCTCCGCTATACCGAACTGGGAAGGATTCTTAACTTTCACAAGGGCAAGCATCCCATCCATTTCATCCGAACTATACGCATCATAAAGGGTAGATATTCCATCATTAAGGTAATTGTCACCCAGGAATACTATGAAATCATCATCTCCAACAAATTCTTTCGTGAGGCCGATTGCATGAGCAATGCCCAATGGCTTCTCCTGATATGTATAACTTATATTTACTCCCCACTTTTCTCCGTTTCCATAATAGCTTTTTACCTCGTTGCCGCCAACGGAACCAATGACAATGTCAATGTCCTTAATGCCTACATCTATTAGATTTCCAACGGCGTATTCACTTATTGGTTTTCCGGCTATGGGTAGAAGCTGCTTAACATCTGTATATGTGAATGGCCTCAAACGTGTTCCTGAACCACCATGAAGAATTACACCTTTCAACTTTAGACGATAACAAACATCCAATTAATTATTTCTGTACGCTAAGGTATTATGCTAGCATACGTGAATTGCTGTAATTTCGAAAAGATTCCTTAAATCCTGATCTCCCTGCTTTTACCACCACGATACCTTTTCAAGTGCATCAAGGATGTCTTTCTGCTTTCTTGTCCTTTCCAGTTCGCTCATACTTCCATTTGCATCTTCCACAACATGCAGCTTCTCCAGTGAATACTTCTTCACCAGGCCTGATGAGATCATTCCCCTCAAGAGTGCCGTCCTTATTATGAGCGATATGAAGAATATGAACAGCATTCCCCTCCTGGAATAGCGGTCAAAGACGGCGGTCCTGAAGGGAAACTCTCTCATCTGAGGCTTCCTCAGTTCAAGTTCCCCGTCCACCGTCTTCAGCTTCCTTGTTCTCGATCCGTTCCTGTGCCCTTTCCTTTCTTCTGTCCTCTCATAGGGCATGGATGCGAGCTGCACTCTTGGCTCCTCATCCATGACGTCATTGAGAAACCATTCTATTAGCTGTCTCTTTCCTTCCTTTTGGTCTTTCAGGAAAATACTTATTACCTCTTTCACTGCATCTAACTGGTCCTGCATATTTTCGCCTCTTCAAATCCGAATTGTGCAGGACCTTTTCAATTTTACAGCAGATTCAATACACTACCAAACCTCTAATTCTTATGCGATACACTCTCAAATATATTGATATATGCTTCTGTCATCTTCTTTGGATCATATTTAGTTGTAAGTTTACTATAACCGTTTTTTCCGAGTATAGTTCTATCCACAGAGACTAATCTAGTTAAACCTAAAACTATTTCCTCTAAGTCTTCGGGGTTAACCAAAATTCCATTAACGCCATCTTCTATAATTTCACATGCGGGAGTTCCCGAGGCCCCCAATATAGGTTTTTTACAGGCCATAGCATCCAGATAGGATAGTCCGAAAGCGTCTGAATCACTAATCAAAGCAAAAATGTCACACATAGAAAAAATTTCCCATTTAATTCTACCTTCTACCCAACCCAAATCTATAATCTTTAAAGGGGGTGTCTCTAACTGTATTATGTGCTCTTGGTCTAGATAGTTTTTTTCAGGTTTGCCTATAGTTACGACAGCTATATTCAGTCCTTTTTTAAAAAGCATTGATGCTGCCCGCAGAATTTTAACCCCACCTTTGGAGACCCATGGGTGTGTCAAGATAACAAAATATCCTTTTAGTTTCATACGCTCTTTTAAAAATTCCTGCGATGGGATATCTTTCGGAATAACGGATAAATCGAGTGATAACGGTACAACAAATGTGTTCGATTCGTTTGATCCTAATTTGACAAGTTCTTCCCTTTCTAGCTCCGAGCAAGCAATCGTTGCAGAGGAATTTCTTACCATATGACGCAATAGATAACTATTCCGGAACTTTGGGATCAAAAAATGGTAGTATGGTGTAAAGACAAAGGGAATTCCGGAATCCATTGCAGCTTTGAAGGAAAGAACAGAGGACGTAGTAGGAAATATCGAAGAATAGACCACGTCATAATCTCCATTTGCGATAATCTTATATGATGCTGGAATGAGCGGCCCCCAAGCTAAAGTGTTAACCATTTCTGAAATTTTAGTTCTGGTCAGGCCCGTATAATAAAACGTTCTATCAAGAACTTGAAATATACGTTGAGCAAAGTAATGATTTTTAAGATAGGTGATTTGTAAATGTTCATTTACAACGTTACTTAAAGGCGGTTTAGCTTTACTGAAAAAACTAGGATTATATGATTCCTGAGCCATATCAGACGTGATCAGATGAACGTAGTGTTTTTCCGTTATGTTATTAACCAGTATTCTTATTGCTTCTTCTCCGCCTCGCATATCTCCTTCTATAAACCTTGTGGTTACTATAGCACATCTCAAATTCTTCAAATCTCCCTGTTGATTAATAAAATCAGATTGTTCAGAACGTCTTTCCACTCATATTTTTTTGCCGTTCTAATAGCTTCTAATCTCATGGTTTCCCTTATAGAATTGGAGGAAAGGGCAAAATCTAAAGTTTCTGTCAACCCTTTATCGTCCCCTGGCTTAGTTAACAAACAATTCTCTCTGTTCTTGGTATACTCTATGGAACCACCATTTGAAGACATAACGACGCATCCTCCACATGCCATCGCTTCAAGGGGTGGCATAGGTAATGTCTCATTTAATCCCGTATTAACAAAAATTGTGCGCGAATAAAGCTCTGCAAGATGTTCATCATTACTAATCCAACCTAAGTAATCATACGGGAATTTAATATGTTCTTTGTCGATGGCAGATTTACTTCCTGCAATTAAAACCCTGAAATCATGTCTCATTTTCCACAGTCTGTTGACAGCACGAACAAAGATAGGAAACCCCTTAATTCGTTCTCCTCTAGCAATGGTAAATAAAATTTTTTCTGGATTGTTACCACGAGGATAAAATTTGTTGTGATCAATTCCAAATCCAATGTAGTTTAGTTCGACATCAAATTTATTTTTGAATTCATCAACTAACCATTTACTCTGCGTAAATTTTAGTGTGTCATTGACATAGGTTTTTGTTGCCTCCCTTTTATATATTAAATTGTCACTAAACTCCGTTTCATCTGCCTGAACATAATACATCATGGGAATAGAATCTCTTTTTGATATTCTCGATGTCGGGATAAAACTTTGCCATGCAGTTGCAATGTATATGTCCGGCTTCGGATATGCAGATAATGTGATCGGGTTCAAAATAAATTGATTAAAAAGGAATATGGGGTAAAATAGAGTGTTCACGTTATCGCCAATTTCTGTAAATGTGTATATCAAAGAGAGTAAGTTTTTAGGTTCCATTCTCTTTGCACCGTAATAATTATGATATCCTCTTCTGTTTAAGAAATGATCAACATAACTCATTCCCTTGAAAGACAGGATATTACTAGAGAATCCAACTTCATTCAGTAACGTTGATAATTTAAAAACGTTTCTAGGTCCACCACCTAACTCCGGATCCATTACAAAGCTAACTTTATTTCTTTCCATTTTTATCATCATCTGCATCCATAAAAAAGGTTTTATGCCCAGTATTTCTGATTTCTGGTTTATTGACCAGTTAATTTCAATATGAAGTTAATGCATCAAGAATTTTTTCCTCTCCACCTCTTCTTTTTCAAACATATCTTTAGCCTTGAAAGATTTGCTTTCCGTAATCAGAGCACTTATCCCTTGGTCAAATCCAGTAAAGTCAGAGATACCATAATCTGACATTAATCTATAATTATCGGCAAAATCATGTCTGTTATCTCCCGGTCTGAAGTCACCAGTAGCTTCTGGCTGTATATTAGTATTCAGGATTCTGTTCAGTGTTGAAACCACATCCAGAAGAGATTTAGGTTTTCCCGTACCAACGTTATAAATCCCAGATCCTTTTGTCAAGGATCTTACGTTTATATCAGACACATCCTTCACATAGATATAGTCCCTCATCTGTTTTCCATCTTCAAATAAAACTGGCTTGTGATTATTCTTCAATCTTGACAGAAAAATTGCAACAACTCCCGTATAGGGATTACTGAGGCTCTGCCGTGGGCCATACACATTGAAGTATCTCAGCGCCACTGAAGGTATTTCCAGAATATTTGAATAGAACATGGCCATCCGTTCTGTGGCGTACTTACCAAGCGAGTAAGGATTCAGGTTCTGCGGAGGCTTGTCTTCTCTTGTTGGTATCGCTGACGTTGGTTTGCCACATACCGGGCACAGGATCTCCCACTGGTGTGATCTGAGCTGATCAATATCCCTTGGCATCGGGATTATTTTGCCGTGTTCATCGCATTTATATGTGCCTTCCCCATATAAACTCTTGGAGGATGCCACCACAATCTTTCTTATATCCTTAGTCATGGATTTGTTATTAATCAAAATATCAAAAAGGGTAGCGGTGCCCCCAACATTTATGTCCATATATTTCTTACCCTGCCAGAAGCTCTGCCCAATCCCAACTGCCCCAGCAAGATGTATTATGTACTCTGCTCCCCTGAGAGCTTTCATCCAGTGCTTCCTGTACCTTATGTCACCGAAAATGTAATCTGCCTTTTTGTTCCTGTATTCCGGAACATTACCCAGATGCACCTGTCTTTCAAGGTTGTCCAAAACTGTCACCTGGTATCCTTCTTCTATGAGGCGGTCGACTGTATGACTCCCAATAAATCCCAATCCTCCTGTCACCAATACTTTTTCCATTTATTTCACTCCATTGATTTAATAATGTTTGTTATCCCTTCTTCCAGGGATATCTTTGGTTCCCAGCCAAGTTTCCTCATTTTGGTTATATCTGCAGCCCTCCTCTTGGGGTCATTTTCCGGCAAATCTTTAAATCGTATCTCGGAACTGAGTTTCGCAAGCTTCCTTACCAGTTTAGCTAGATCCACAATTCTTGTTTCTTTATCATTGCCGATATTATATATTTCACCTACCTTTCCTTTGGTGATAGCAGTCATAACACCATCAATTGTATCCGAAACATAAGTGAAAGATCGCGTCTGTGATCCGTCGCCATATACCGTGATGGGTTCATTATGCATGGCCTGCTGAATAAATCTGTCAATGACTCGGCCATAAAAATCTCCTCCCCTCATCCGTGGCCCGTAAGTATTAAAGAAGCGGATGATGATATTCCTCAGTCCATACTGTCTTTCATATGCTTTTGTAAGAGCATCTCCAAATCTCTTCCCCTCATCGTATGGAGATCGCGAACCAGTAGTGCTAACACAGCCAACGTAATCCTCAGGGGTCGGTATGATCTTTGGATCGCCATACACCTCTGATGAGGAGGCGTAAATATATAGGGCATTGCACATTAGAGCCACTTCAATGAGATTCTTCGATCCAACTGCGTTGGACAAAGCAACATCAACCGGTTGCTTCTCCCATTCCACCCTGCTTGCCCTGCTCGCAAAATTCACAACAATATCATATCTTTCATCGCTTCGGAATGTAGTAACGTCATCTTCCAGTAAAGTTATTTTATCCCTAATATTTTCAATATTACTTTTTAATCCGCTTGCAAAATTATCCAGTATATGTACATCATACCCATCGTCGACAAATCTCTCTGAGAGATAGGAACCTAGAAAACCGGCGCCTCCGGCTATCAAAACCCTCATAGTCTACCATACCCATGATATTCGAAACCGAGATCAATAGCATCATCCCTCGATATAATGCCTCTGGTGTCTATTATTAGCGGTGTATTAGTCATTATGGATCTAAGTCTTCCCAGTTCGAGTTCTTTATACCCCGTGTGGTCAGTTAGCAGAACCAAAACTTCTTTGTCGGCGGACGATTCATATACGTCGTGATTTATCTTGACGTTAGGAATATTCACGAACGGATCGGTGAATTCAATCTCAAAACCTCTTGATTTTAGATTTTCAGCAACCTCAAATGTTGGAGTGAATCGGATATCATCGGTATCTCCCTTAAATGCAACGCCTGCAATGACCACTTTCTTCCGGCCATCGGAAAATTGCGATACGAGATCGGCGATATGCTTTGGGATCGATCTGTTAACCTCTCCTGCAGCATCGACCATCCTTAGAGTTAATGACTTCTTTCTAAGATCGGCTCTGAGAATGAATGGATCTTTGTTCAGGCATGATCCACCCACGCCTGGACCGGGGATCATGAGCCCTGCATTTCTTGGATAGTCCCGTTTTGCCGCGTTTAACAGTTCCAGTACATCCACTCCGACCTTTTCAGAGGCAAGTGCGATTTCATTGGTTAGCCCAAGAAAAACATACCGTGAATAATTGTCGACCATTTTCACCATCTCGGCTGTTTCAGGGTTGGATACCGGGACAATACGACCTCCAAGTGAACCTATTACTTCTGATACAACCCTGGAGGTTTCAGGATCAGATGCGCCTATGATTTTCGGAAGAGACGTGAAATCCCTCACCGCTTGCCCTTCCACCATTCTTTCAGGAGAAAATGCTATGCCAACATCTTCTGGAACTTTGAAACCGTATGACATTATTCTGTCCCGCACCACAGTATTGGTAGTGCCAGGCGGGACAGTTGATTTCAATATAACGATATCACCAGATTTCAGATTCCCGTGAAGAAGATCGAGTGCACCATTCAGCTGGGAATAATCAATATAATCGTTATTCGGATCATAAGGTGTACCGACAGTGATTATTTTAATTTTGGATTTTGCTAAATCTGCTGAGTTATCAGATAGATCAATATGATTCATTATAGCTGGATCAGACATGAGTTCATCCACTCCAGGTTCTGTAATAGGATTAATTCCCTTTCGCAGTTTTTCGATCTTACTTTTATCTGTATCAAAGCCTATGACTCGAAATTTCCTTGCCAGTAAAAGGGAAAGTGGAAGCCCAACATAGCCTAGGCCTATTACCGATATTTTTTCACCAGAGGGATCGAAAGATTTCATGGAGGCACAACTCCGTGATTATTTATCATGTAATTCTCAGCCTTAAGATATGAATCGAGCGTTCCAACGTCCCACCAGTAATTGATCTCCATGACATGACCTGATAGTTGATGCTCTCTGGCAAGTTGTGGAAAGAGTGTATTTTCAAGCTTAAATTTCCTGGGAACGAGATATTCATTTCTCCGCTCTACTAATCTATGATCGAAAACATAGAATCCAGTGTTGACAAGAGCGGGAACACTAGTATCCTCCTGAGATTTTTCATCGAATCTAGTCACTGTTGAATCTTTGCTTAATTCTATTCTCCCAAATCTCCTTGCCTCTAATGGGTCGTTCAGGGAGAGCACAGCTATAGAAGCCAGCTTTCCAGTTTTTTTATGGTGATTGTAAAGCTTGGACATATCAATATCTGTTATTATATCTCCATTCATAACGGCTGCATCCTCAGTCGCATTGATTTGTTCAAGAGCGAGGGAGAGATCACCACCTGTTTCCCAGCCCAGGCCTCGCACAACCTTTACATTATCCATTCCAGTATTCTTAAGATACGCCTCAATGGTTTCTAAGTGCTCAGAGGCAACTATGTAATGTGTATTTATATCCAGTGAGGAGAGGTTTTTCAAGACATAATCAAGAACAGGTCTTCCCTTAACTGGTAAAAGTATTTTTGGGACATAATATGAAAGTGGTCTAATGCGCGTTCCACTGCCAGCAGCAAGAATTATAGATATCAATTATGCTAGGATAGTTTCCTCTTATATAATTTTTTTAAAGAAAAACAGACAAAATCTTCATAACAGACTTTCTGACTTCATAGATGTTTTGATGCCATTGAACACCATCTATACGCTGTATAACTATTGTTATACAACCGAGATTAACTTTTTAATAATGACATTTACTATTGAGGCTTGTTCTATAAATTTTTGTAATAAGTATTCGCAAATTTTTTACTTATTATTCCTGAATAAAGGTCT
>JAKAYH010000220.1 GCA_021826835.1 Thermoplasmata archaeon
ATTGAAATCACCATATCGAGTCTTTTATCTACATCAGAATACAACAATACCCATCACCACTCGTAAATATGAAGATAGAAAATAAACCATAGCATTTCACTAAATGTATCTTTAATAAATACTTTTCTGGTTCTGGTCATAATGTTAATGTGTTTTCTCAAAAAATTTTGATTTATATTGCCAGAAGATGTTCCTTTTTCCTAAATTGCAGTTTGAAAAATTATTGTAAAGGTTGATTTTGTAAATCTTTGTCACTTTCTCGAAAGGTATCGGCATATCCAAGTTTCAATAATGTTGAGATATGAGCATTGATAAAGATGGCTATTGCAATATTTTCCCGCATACTCAACGTTCATCTGTTTTGTACTTGATCCATATCATTTGCGCGGTCGTATTTACAGATGCCTATGAATTGCCATATTATGTCTACGGTAAAAGGCAGATGGAGGGAGGCGGTTCTTGATCAACGGAATTGAAAAATTTGGATTCAAAATAATTCAGATGAATTCCTTCCCTATGGTCTCCCTTGCAACTATTTGCTTCATAATTTCTCTTGATCCCTCCGCCAACTGGAAAGATCTTATTCCCCGAAGTGACCACTCTTCCGGGCACTCTTTACTGTAACCGAAGGCTCCCTGCCACTGAAGGGCATCATTTATTGCGTCGAAAGCCCATGTAGTTGACAAAAGCTTCGCTTTGGCGACCTCCTTTGAGACCTGGAATCTTGTAAATTTTTGGAATTTCTGTTCCTGATGATAGACCCAGAGGGCTTTATACCCCAGATCCAGAGCAGTTTCCATTCTTGCGGTATTTTCCGCAACCTGGAATTGCAACCCCTGAAATTTGGTTAATGGTTTTCCAAAGGCAACCCTTTGTTTCATATAGTCTATGCCTCTGCCAATTGATTCAAGAGCAGCCCCTGCACTTATTACTGATATAAGCGCCCTGGCAAATTCAAAACCCTCGTGGACTATTTTGAACCCTTCATTTTCTTTCCAGAGCAAATTTTCCTCAGGTAGGGGATAATTGTTTATTTTGAATGCCCCCCAACTTGAACCTTCGCGCCCCATTTCTTCCAGGTATGTGAGATCGATGTGTTCTTCAGAATATGGCATGTATATGAGAGATGTTCCAGAGGTACCCGGCCTATCCGGAGAAGTTTTAGCTACGGTTATGAATCCTCCGCCGATCTCCTTAATTTCCCTGACCATACTTATGTAGCTCTTTTCCCCGTTTATTATAAATTGATTTTTTTCGTGTTTAGCGACCGTGGTCATGGATGCAACGTCTGAACCAAAATTCGGCTCTGTGGATGCTATCCCTATAAATTTCCTTCCCTTTACAACGTCTGGAAGAACGCTTTCCTTAAGCTTTTCCGTTCCATATTTTGATAGTAAGTAGGACCATGCATTATCCACCAGGAAAAGTACAGGAATTGATACCGTTGGATCAGCTCTGCCTATTTCTTCGGCCACGATACCAATACTTACGGGATCATATTCGGGCCCTCGGTATTTTTCAGGCACAGCCATCCCGAAAAATCCCTGTTTTGCCATTCCAAGAATTATAGATTCCGGAATTTTTCTGGTTTTTATCATTTCTCTTATTTTTGGTTTGATCTCCCTGTTTGCAAACTCTCTAACTGTTTCTCTTAAGATATTTTGCTCTTCGGTAAAAGTATAATCAAGCATGGGGGTAAATGCACTATATTTATTTTAAATTGCAGGTCTTATAAGACCTTCAATGAATATATCCTAAAGGGCTAAAAAATTAGAATTGTTCTCTATTTTTCAACGAATTAAAATCTATCTTGGCAATAGACGGATCCTTAGCCATCAGTGATACACGACTGTCTCTCCTTTCAGCCGCAATTTCATATCCGATCTTTTCACTCAGAGCAATTGTGAATTCCATTATTTCGTCATGGGAAGGCATGTTATCTTCACTCAATCTTGCAATGGATTGCCCCACGTGGACATATCCCTTGGATTCTATGAAATGAGGGTCTGCAATTTTATCCCATCTGGCGTAATCGTCAATAAATGGCATATTTATACCCTTCACAAGGGTATGCCTTATGACCTTTCTCGTATCCAGGGAAGGCAAAAGTTCCATTGTCCTTGTAAAATTCTCCCACGCATTGCCAATTGATGGATTCAGGAGTGTGTTAAATATTTCTTTTGTAGGACCTGCCGTCGTGACATATAATTGTGTTGGGAGAGGATCCAGTTTCTCCAGAACCATAGGTAGTGTTCCATTTGTGACCAGAAACGTCGAAAAACCTCTTCGATGGGCAAGTTCAATGAATTCTCCCAATCTCGTATATAATGTGGGTTCCCCTGTAAGAGATATCGCTATATGCTTTGGATTTTCTGCCTCTTTCCATTTTTCTTCAGTAACTTTGGGATTTCCCTTAAACCCTGAAATCAATTTCTTGTGTGCCTTGATACTCTCTTCAAGAATGAACTCGGGATCATCCTCATCACTGATTCGCATGCTATCAAAGCCGTTAAATCTCCAGCAAAATGAACAATTTTCCGTACATGAATTGAGAGCAGGCGTCATCTGAATGCATTGATGAGAGTTAATTCCATAAAATGTACCCTTGTAACAGGACTTCCCTCCAGTCAATTCACTCTTTGTCCAGTGACAGACTTTAACTGCCGAATGTTTTCCAACAAGACCATAATGTTGCTTCCTGTAAACTTCTTGATATTTGTTCTCTACCACGAGTGAAAAGGCAAAACAGTTATTTAAGTGTTGAGTGATTCAAATTGATATTGTTAAAGAAATCTTTTATTAATGCGAACACATATAGGAATATGCCAAAAGGAAGTCTGTGGACAGATGTGTCATACGGTGACAATGTACCTGAAGAGTTCTATGCAGTTATTGAAACGCCGATGGGATCCCGTAATAAGTATGAGGCAAATAAATCCGGACCCGGAATAATTTTGGACAGAGTTCTATACTCGTCAGTAATGTATCCTGCGAATTATGGATTTATACCACAGACATATTACGAAGACGGCGATCCAATTGATGTACTTGTATTAGGGACGTATCCTGTATTTCCGGGCATAATAATTTTATCAAGGCCAATAGGAATTATGCACATGATAGACGGTGGTGAAAAAGATAACAAGATAATTGCTGTGGCAGTCAAAGACCCAATGAATAAGGAGATAAAAAGCCTGGATCACGTTAATGCCCATCTGCTGAAGGAGATAAGAAATTTCTTTGAGACCTATAAAATTCTGGAAGGAAAGAAAACCCAGGTCGATGGATACGGAAATGCAGATGAGGCAAAAAAAGAAATAATGGATGCAATAGAATCCTACAAAGATAAATTTGAGACCGAGTTTTAGCATTTAAATTTTATATGTGAATGCCATACTGGTAGACGAATACTTCCGTTTTAAGGCTCTATGATAGAAATTTCTGGGTTGCCTCCTTAGCCTCGTCAATAAGATCCTTTGGTATCGGTGCAACATGGCCATTTCTGGCTATATTTTTAACGATTAACCTGAAAATCCCCATAATTGAGGTGGGATTGATCTTCGGTGCGATGGCTGTTGTTTCGATTGTGTTTTCAATTGTTGGTGGATATTTGGGCGACATACTTGGACGTAAATTCACCATACTGATCGGAGCTTTTGTGGGATTCATAAGTTATTTTTTTGTTTTTTTGCTTTTTCAGAATGGTGCCTCTTCAATAGAGATCTCCTTAATGTTTATTCTTTCATCTGTTTCCGGCGCGCTTGTTTTTCCAGCCAGCTCCGCCGTTGTGGCAGATACAACAGGTAAGGAAATGAGAAGAAGCGCATTTGGTGTTTACAGAATATTCACAAATCTGGGATGGGCCATAGGCCCAATCATAGGTTCTACGGTGTATAACTATGGGGTCGGATACATTTTCCTTTTCTCAGCCATCTCTTCGATCATTCAGTTCTTGACTGTTCTCATCTTCATGCGTGATATGAAATTAAGATTTACCGATGTAAACAGAGGGACTGGTTTCATAAGTTTTGACAAAAATCTCCTGATTTTTTCCTTTGGAACCCTATTTCTTACCATACTTACATCTCAATTTAATGTAACATTTCCCACATATGCAAATATTCAAGGAGGAGTTCCAGCGGCCTTTATTGGTTACATTTACGCTGTGAACGGAACCGTAGTTGTACTTGGTCAACTTCCAATGAATGTAATTTTCAGGAAGATGAGTGATCTGAGTGCAATGGAAATTGGAGCAGTGATCTATGGTATTGGATATTTCCTTTCTGCACTTTCCCATGGACTTGTGGATTTCATTGCCGTAATGGTGGTCATAACTATCGGGGAGAATTTCACCTCCCCTGGAATCAGTAGCATTGTAACAAAGATTGCCCCGAGCGATAAAATAGGAAGGTATAATGGATTTAATTCCATGATGAATGCCACCGCGAGAGGCATTGGGCCATCTGTTGGGTCATTTTTCCTCTATATATATTCTTATAATGGGGTAAAAACATGGACATCACTTGATCTGTTTGCCGTCTTAGCAATTATCATGTTCCTGATGCTGAATAAAATCATTCAAAATGATAAGAATATCAATGCAAATATTGGGTGAGTATCAAAACGGCCAGGAATATTATTCCTATGAAAGAGTTTGCATTCAGAAACGAGACCCTGATTGTCTTAGGATCGTCTGGATTTAAAATTATATGTTGATAAATGATAAGTGCAGATATAAGAATGAGCCCGGCTACATAGAAATATCCTGGAATATAAAGAAATAGCAGTACAAAGAAAATAATTGTAAATACATGGGTAAGTGATGATATAATCATACCCCTCCTTATTCCATAAACAGTCATTACCGTTTTG
>JAKAYH010000221.1 GCA_021826835.1 Thermoplasmata archaeon
AAGGAAAATAACATTCAAGACAAGTAACGTTTCCCTCATTCTACTTTCCGTTGCAGCCCTGCTTCTATTCACGGTTCAATCTCAGGAAACCGTAACTCTTTCCATATTTTCAAACAGAATCTTAGATGGAAATTTTACGAACATTGGATTAATCTATATGACAAATGGAATATTTGTTATATTACTCCAGCCACTAATGTATAGGGTTTCCATAAAAATTGGATCTTATTTATCCCTTCTGGCTGGGTCCTTTGTTTACACATTTGGATACTTATCATATGGTCTGGATACCAATTTTTTAGGCCTGATTATTTCTACAGTGTTTTTCACCTTTGGTGAGGATCTTGCGTTTCCATCCGGATATGCCATTGTTGCAGAAATATCCAGAAATGACCGAATTGGAATTAATATGGGAATTTACAATGCCTTTATGTCTATGGGAAGGGCGTTTGGCCCACTTCTGGGAGGATATGCCTTAACGAAATTCTCATCTTCACTTGCAATTTGGACAATAGCTACACTCCCGGGTTTTATTTCATGTATTGTGCTAATAATTTCATTAAGTACAATTGAAAAATACAGGAAAAGATTCAATGTTCAAAAAGAAACAGAAACTACGTGAAATCCACCCTTAAGTAGTTTTTCACTAACAAATGAAAATTTTGATCCGCAAAGAAACATATCTCATTATAAGGATAAATAATAACACAGAAACTAAAATTGCCATCATTTAGATTTTTGTTACCTGTAACAAAGCTATGCCGGGATCGGGGATCGAACCCGAGACCTCCGGATTTCTCAGAAATTAATCTTATGAGTCCGGCGCTCCACCTACTAAGCCACCCCGGCCCAGAAAATATTATTCCTGTACTGGCTCTTCCTCTTTTGCTTCCTCTGGAACTGAGAAGTTGTACTTCTCCCCAGTATCAACCAGTTCAGACTTTCTAAATTCAAGCTTCTTCAGAGGATAAATCTCCTTGACACCAGTAAGTATCTCGTTTATGGATTCATCAGCCATCACATATCTTGCGAACTCGAAATAATCCATATTCTTTGTCTTTTCCTTTACTATATTTATTATTGCATTTCTAAGTTCAACTCTTTTGGCCGATGTAAGTTTCCCGTCTATTATGGCTACTATTTTTAATGTAAATGTATAGTTATCCGTTGTTTTAACATCTAAGACAATATCAATCTTTTCCTTTCTTCTCCTCACCATTCTTCTGATATAATCATCGTTGACTGTATGGCCTATGAATAATGTACTACATTTCATACCCGTGCAGTCAACAACTTTGAAATTTATCTTTGCATTGGACCTCTTAAAATTTCCTGTAAAATCCGAAATGGGAATCTCAATTGTTCGCCCCTTAATTTCTTCTGCACTATTTCCTGGAGTCATACCTATTTCTTTACCTCCAAGTTGATTGGGTGCCATTATTGTAAACCATTTTTTTTCTTTCCACTTATCTTTTATTCTCTTTTGACCTCGTTCACCAGCCATTTAATCCCTCTGAATGTAAATTAGCAATCTAACCGTTATAAAAACTCTGGAATTAAATGTTTCGCTTACAGAATTGCGAATCTACAATTTAACATCGATTTTACGATACCTAATTCGCCCAAGGTGGCACTTTAACCTGGTCGGCGTCCAATCTGATTTTAAATCTACCGGACTTATTGCAAATACTCTCTCTAATCTGGATTATCTAGACTCTTTTTAAATTTCTGAATAGATATTTAATTTAACCTTGACTCAGACTATTTAAAACCATAATAATTACTTATAAAAGTATTGGTTGTATGGAAAAATTAAATATGAGAAATCCGTTAATGTGTCACATACTAAGAAATTAATTTAAATTAGGAATTTAACGATAAATCTGACGATCCATAATCAAGGGCGATATTCAATGGGATACAACTGATGGTGGTATAAAATTGAGAGAAAAGGAATCAAGAAAAAGAACACTTACAGGAAAAATTCTGGTTGGTGATAATTAAATATGATGACTCATGGGAGAACTAAGGAAACAGGGGGCATGGGGAAGAGACTCGGCAGTGGATTTAAAAGGGACCTGACCTATTTTTTGTTTGCATTGCCTGCGCTAATTTATGTAATAGGCCTATCAATAATTCCTGCGATTACAGTTGTTTACGATAGCTTTATTGGAAAAAACGGCTTTACCCTTCAGAATTATGAAGTTCTTCCCCAGTACAGCCTTTATAGCGCAATTGAAAATACATTAATTGTAAGCTTAGGTGCTCTACTTATTCAGATCAGTATCGCTTTGGCTATAGCACTATTATTGGTTAGGCCACTGAAAGGTAAAAATATTTTCTCATCAATAATAATTATCCCCCTTGGTATATCGACTATCGTAAGTGCATATGTATTTTCCATAATATTCCAGGCCGTAGGAGGATATGCAAATTCAGCTTTGGTGGGGCTGGGAATTAAACCTGTAGATTGGTTTGCTTCTGATCTATCCTCACTGGGCGTGGTTATGTTTTCTGACTTTTGGAAAAATACACCATTAGTGGCCCTCATATTGTATGGCGGGTTATCTTCAATTTCCCCGACCCTCTATGAGGCTGCAGCAGTCGACGGGGCTGGCGCTTTAAGAAGATTCATCCATATTACACTACCCAATCTTGCGCCCATAATCTCCATTGCCCTACTTGTACGGGGAGTTAGTGAGTTCAATATATTTGCTCTACCTCTTGTAATAATAGGATATCACCCACCAATCCTGAATACCCTTATATATGAAAATTATTCTTCCATCACAACCAGAAACATTTCATACGCCGCTGCAACTATTCTTTTAGTTATTATAATGGTATATTCAGTAATTGTCGTTAGATTAGGAGGAGCTAAAGATCAGATAAACAAAGATGATGATGCTATAAAAAGGGCAAGAAGACAAAGGAATTTTTGGCCTGAAAAATTTAAAATAAAGAAAAAATCCGGAGTACACAGGAATAATCAACAAGAAGTTTCAAAATATGTACTAATCCGATCAAAAATTAGTAGGAACAAAATAATAAAAGCAACACATAAATTTTTCACAATAATAATGGGTGGGATAAATGCATTTTTCAGAAATCCAAAAGCAAAATCAGGCTTAACCTATCTCGCGGTTATTATTATCGCAGCCGTATTCCTTTATCCCCTCTGGATACTCATAATTTATGTGTTTCAGCCATCCTATCTAACTTACGGTTCTGTATACCCTAGCCAGATTCCACTTGGCTTTACCTTAAGACATCTTATTAATGCGTTTGCAAAGGTTGATCTAATCGGCCCCTTGATAAGAAGTCTTGAGGCGGCTTTTCTGGTTGGAGGTATAGCGTTGATAATTGGAATTCCGGCTGGATATGGCCTGTCCAAACTTACGGCAAGACTATCCAATAAGATAATCATCTTTCTATTTATCATAAATATGATGCCGGGACTCGTCGTTGCTATCCCTATTTCAGCATATTTCTTCGACATACAGAGATTCTTCAGTATTTATCATCTGCATGTAACGCTTGATAATTCGGTCTTCGGGGTTGCACTTGCCCAGGAGCTTGTAGTTCTCCCATTAACCACATTTATCACTTTAAGTGCCTTCAGAAGTCTTCCAAAGGACCTTGAATTTCAGGCGAGAGTTGATGGGGCTTCACTCAGAACAACCTTTACCAGGATACTTATTCCACTGTCCAGAGTTCCCATACTTGTTGCATTTCTACTGGCATGGATGACGTCGTGGGATGAGTTTACTTATGCTGTTATAATAGCACCAATAGTCCCTTCAAAATCCACTTTCCCAGTTACGCTGTATGATTATGTATCAAGAAATCTCCCACAATCAGCAACTTTTGCGCTTGTAGCCACGATTCCTGTCATAATTCTTGCGGTAATACTTCAAAAGTATTTGAAAGGACAGTATCTTTCAGGAGGTCTTGTTGGATGAATGTTAAAATGGAATATAAGAATGTGAACAAATATTTTGGAAAAAAGAGAGTTCTTAATGACTTTAATCTCGAAATTTATGATGGAGAGTTTCTGGTAATACTTGGGCCCTCTGGAATGGGAAAAAGCACATTACTGAGAACAACTGTTGGCATTGAAGAAATGACTTCGGGAAAGATAATTTTGGATGGAGAGGATATCAGCAGAAAGCCACCTAACAAAAGAAATATAGCAATGGTATTTCAGAACTATGCTCTGTACCCGAATATGACGGTCTACAAAAACATAGAGTTTCCATTAAAAATGGCAAAAGTTGAGCGAAGAGCGATCAGAGAAAAGATTGAAAATATTTCAGAGACACTAAAGATTTCTGAAGTACTTGAAAGAAACGTTAATTTGCTTAGCGGCGGTCAGAAGCAGAGAGTCGCTCTGGCAAGAGCGTTGGTCCGAGATCCAAAAATATTTCTGCTAGATGAGCCTCTGAGCAATCTTGATGCAAGGGTCAGGTATACGGCTCGAGGTGAACTGAAAAAGATCCAGAAGGAACTCGGCCACACATTCGTATACGTAACACACGATCAGACTGAGGCTGCAACCCTATCTGATCGAGTTGCCGTACTCAGGAATGGAAAAATTGAACAGCTTGGGAGTTTTGATGAAATACTGAACCAGCCTAAAACAAAGTGGGTCGGGGATTTCGTTGGAGAATATCCAATGAATTTCATGGACGGATCCTTCTTAAATCTGGATGATAAGATCATTGGATTCAGATCACACTGGGTGCAAGACGGAGACCAAATTAAAGCTCACGTGGATTGGTGCAATCATGAGGAGGACAGGTATGTTGTTAGATGCTTCCTGGATTCTGACACCAATAATGATGAGGATGAGCGGAGTGCAGTAGTTA
>JAKAYH010000222.1 GCA_021826835.1 Thermoplasmata archaeon
ATTGAGATGGGTTCAAAGGATCTTCTGAAACTGTTCGGCCAGGCACTTTCACTGACATTACTTGCCCAATCTGGCTCTGAGCTCAAAAGTGAAAGACTTCGTGAGATATCTGTAGTTTATGACATGATCTCCTTTGAGAACAATAGGATCCAGTTTGATGATTCATTCAAAAATATGGATCTTGTAAAATGGATGCACACTAATTAACCTGAACTACATGAAGTTCCTGGTATTTAAACAGAATTTTGTATACTATCCTCGCATTTTGTTAGATAATTTCATTGAAGTGAAAAATAGCATCATTGGAGTCTTATAAATGGTCAAAATTCCAGTGGAGTTTTAATCCTATCATATAGAATCCAGTTGGCAAACCTTATCATTTAACGATGTGTAATGAAACATTTCACTTTTTGGAAGAGGTGACAATTGAGTTAATTTTTTATTTAATCAGGTCAAATGGATCAAGTATAAAATAAGTGTAACTCTAATTGGAATCTAATTTAATACTGGAAAACCCTATATATATGCAACGAGAATTAAAATACGGTCCGTTTATCACTCTCCATAAGTGTTTCTAATGCAACCAGATATTATTAATGATCTTTGGGTTTTACTCGCGAGCTTACTCGTCTTCACCATGACTATTTCGGTAGGATTTCTAGAAATTGGGGAGCTTAACCACAAACTCGATAGAAGTTTGTATAAGACTCTTATAATAACAGGATTTTCCCTGTTCTTCATGGGCCTGATCGGATTTAACATTGCTTTTGCACCTACAATTGATGGAGTAATTGGCAATCCCTTCTACGGCAATTTATTTCTGGGTCTATTTTCCACAAACCTTGCAGGAGGACTTACTGGTGTTTTCTGGCTTACTGGAAAAAATTTCTTCGACACAGGTCTGTCAACAGGCACCTATTTCCTATTTGAGACAGCCTTTGCTTCAGTAACTCTTGCCTTGGTTGGAGTGGTAGTTCTAAGGAAAATAAAGATGTCAGCATTTATTTTATTTTCAATTATTTATTTCATATTCATATACACAATTCCAGCTGCCTGGATTTGGAACCCAACTGGATGGCTATATACCATGGGAGTACGTGATTTTGCAGGTGGCCTTGTGGTTCATGGAGCCGCAGGATTTGCGGCCCTGGCTATACTGGTCAGGATATGGCAGGAAGAAAAGAAAAAAGGTCTTAAGCAATCAAAGATAGAACACGCAAGCTTGAATTCCGGCTGGTTGACTCTGGCGATCATTCTTCTCTGGGTAGGATGGTTCGGCTTTAATCCGGGTAGCGAGCTTGCATTTACCACTGAGACAATCATTGTGGTCATAACAACATTTCTTGCAGCAGCATCTGCAATGGTTTCAACAATGGGAACGAAATATTTAATCTCAAAGCACGACCCAGGATTGATTTATGGAGTAAATGGTGTCTTAATGGGACTTATCGTAATAACTCCTCTGGCTGGATACGTTAGTCCTGGAAGTGCAGTTGTTCTAGGATTGATAAGCGGTCCCATATTTGTATACGCAGAAAAGTTATTGTCCAGGCCAAAATGGTACAGTGATCCAATTGGTGTTTTGCCAGGGCATTTGGTTGGAGGTATATTCGGTCTTCTGATGATTGCTTTCTTCACACAGACATCCTTTTCATTGGCGTCAGGAGCGTCAAACCTCCCCAATGGAATATTATTTGGTGGAGGAATTTTGGCTTTGCATCAGCTTGGTCTTGAGGCCCTTGCAGTTGTTGCTGTTGGAGTATTCGTTTTCACCGCGTCTTATGTCTCAGTATATGTAATAAGCAAATTACTAAAGGGTATGCTTCAGGACAGTGAGTATAATGATCAGGAAACAGTCAATGGTACGACGTCCTAAACAAATGTTTCTTTTGTAAACAATCACCTTGTTTTGCAGTTATCATATCCATTGACGCTCTCATCACAAAACTATAGGTATCTTATTTCCATGGCATATTAATAAGTATAGTTACTCCTAGAATTATCATATGAATTATTCTTCTAGCCTAGTTATGATTTTATCTAATATCTATCGGAAGTAAAACCATATACTTTAGGGAAATTCAGGCAAAAATAAATATAGATTGGTATCTTACCTGATTACCAAGCTCTGATGGTGTAGCCAGGCCAAGCATACCGGCCTTTCAAGCCGGCGACTCGGGTCCAAATCCCGGTCAGAGCATAATAAAAATTACAAATGTTCTCTTTTATTGCTGATAAATAGTGTCGACTGTGTTTGAGAATAAACCGACATTCTTATACCATGGATATTTACAATGATGTATTATCTTCTCATATGCAATAAACACAAATAATCACGTTTAAAAATATTAAGATAAAAATCAGCACATTTTGTGTCTCGGTCTGGCAGGAGAAGGAAATTCATGAAACGAAAAATTGTTCCAACTCAATGTGGCATGAATAATTATGTTTATTAGAGTATAGAAATATTTATAATTATGCTAGAGAATAACATGTATGAAATCGAGAAAAATATTAATTGCAATTATTACGCTGGCAATGATTTTTTCGTTTGTTCCAGCTATTGCAAGTGTAAGTCACAGCAAATTGCCAACATTTGAAGAAAACAGTTTCTTCATGAAAACTACTGAGTCATCAAACTGGGCAGGTTATGCTGTTGTTAGCAGCAATGATAGCGTGCATAATGCTTCCATGTCCATGATAATACCAACTACAGATACCTCTGGCAATTCATATGCAGCATTCTGGGTTGGAATAGATGGCTATAATGATCAGACTGTTGAGCAAACCGGAATACTGGCGGAACCCAGTGGGCATGGTCATAACTCCCAAACCATATACTGTGTATGGTATGAATTTTATCCAAGTGCGCCAGTATATGCAAGCTTCACAGCTTCAGCTGGTGACTATGTTTATGCTAATGTAACCTATGATGGTGGTTCTAGCTTTTCCACTTTCATAAGTGTTACGACATCATCTGGAAATCTTGTAGGCACATTCTCTGGGCACGCATCTGTTAAAGGTGCACGGGATGATTCTGCTGAGTGGATAACTGAGGCGCCTGCTTCGAGCACAGGAATACTTCCTCTGGCGAATTTCGGAACAGTCGACTATGGACATGATTATACGGGAATCAAATTGACGAATTATGCTACCATTGGTGGGCACTTTGCCACAATGGGATCATTCAGTCCAACAGGTATTATAATGGTCAACCAGCAGGGACAATCTGAGGCAACACCATCGGCTATCTCAAGCGACGGAACAAGCTTTACAGTAACCTATGATCAGTCCAGCACTTCCCACAGTCATCATCCATAAACTTTATTGTTTAAATGATTGAGGGCAACCAATTCTTAAATAATTTATATTATAAAAAACAAAAATTTGGAGAGTCATATATGATGAAAGATTCAATTAAATTGAATTTACCCAATCGCTTTTCAAACGGTCAAGCATATCCCAAGGTCCATGTTCAAGTGTCACAGAAAATATAATACATTCTCTAAATTCAGTCTGGTAATCATTTTAGCAAGCAATCTTAATTTATATTTCCCATATGTGTCGTAATGAATAATAAAAGAAAGAATGACATAAACATGGAAGAAATCACAATTGGCAAAATAGGTCAACATGGATTGGCTGAATTCAGGGCACTTCGTCTTGAATCGCTCAAAACGGTTCCGGAAGCCTATGGCAGTTCATATGAGGATGAATACGCCTTTCCAGAAGAAACCTGGAAATCCAGGATACCAAACATGTTATTTGCACATTACCGTGAATCTCTTATAGGGATGATTGGTTTCTTAGTCAGAAGCAGGCCAAAAACCAGTCATGTTGTTGACGTTTTCAGCTTTTACGTCAGCAAAAAGTATCAGGGAAATGGCGTAGGAAAGAGGCTTATTGAGGAAGTTATTAACACAATAAGTAGGAATTCTAATGTGAGAAAAATAAGTTTAAGTGTTTCCAGCGAAATGGAGGCAGCCATACATCTATACAGTAAATTTGGCTTTCAGGTCTCGGGAAAGCTGGTTAACGAATTGAATATCAATGGTATATTTTATGATGAATTCATAATGGAAAAATTGCTCTGGTAAGAAAAATATATCTGAATATTCTACGGGATTTAAACCATTCCAAATTAGACCGTTGAAGATGAAAGAAGTCTGTTATCAGGATGATATCCTCACGTAACTTCTCCATACCCTGATCCACCTGGCGTCATAAGCACTACTTCATCACCTGCTTCAAGTTCAGTTGAAAATTTGCTGGTCATTTTCCACCTCCTGTTGCCATGCTTGATTAGCACAGATGATGGCTTTCCTTCTCCTCCTCCATTCAGCGCATATGGACTGATGTTAAATCTATCTGCTATCAGGGAAAAAGAACTCTTTTCCAGCAACCTGAAAGATCTTATAATACCGTCTCCACCGCTGAATTCTCCTTTTCCTCCGCTATTTCGCCTCAGTGTATACGAGGTGTAAAATAGAGGGTACTCCTTTTCGGCAACTTCCACAGGTGTATTCAGAGTATTTGTCATATTACTGTGCACTCCGGAAGAACCCTTGTGACCTGGTCCTGCCCCATTACCTCCTCCAATAGTTTCGTAATATGACCAGTATTTTCCATTTTTCCTTTTTCCACCGATCATGACATTGAACATTGTTCCGGATGAGGCAGATGGTATCCCTTCCACGCACTGGCTGAGAGCGTGTAGAACAATATCAGCAATTCTCTGGGTTGTCTCAACATTTCCGCCAGAAACAGGATATGGTCTATGTGGATTAACAAGGGAACTCTCTGGAGCAACTATTTTTATAATTGAATAGAAGCCCTCATTTGTTGGTATATCGCTTTTCA
>JAKAYH010000223.1 GCA_021826835.1 Thermoplasmata archaeon
CGTGGATGGGAAATCAAAGGTTGCAGTTCCGTTCACAGATCCGAATGGAACAGGGCCTGAGGAGCTGGATATATATACTGTCTGGCTCTCACTCTGGAGCACCTGGGAATTATCGTGCCCTGCAACAAAGGCATTGCCCACTGCTGCGCCTATGGGAACTATCAAAAGGAATGCTATGAAGATAATCAGAAGGGCAATCATGCCCCTTGCTCCCTTTGAGGATCCCGACTCATCTGAATGAAGAAGATGGGATCTCCTGCCTTTCTGGCCACGGAAGCCGTGCATGTGCTGCCATGCTGCATTCCATGTGACTGCTATGGATGCGATAAGCACTGAAATAAGGAAAAATACAGCATCAACATTCCCGGACATTGCAGGCCTTATTACATAAGTCCCGAAGTTGTATTCATATCCCAAAAATCCACCGATTAAGCCACCGATTACAAATGCAGGTATTATCCTGACCAGGAGATCCTCTATGGTTTTTCCTGGAGGCGTGAATAGCTCCACTATGCTCCATACTATTGCACCCATGATGATTGCAGGGGCAACAACACCTTGGGTAATCACTACTGTGTGGTGCAGAATCACTATCTGCGGCCTTGACAGAAGGGAAACCAGCAAAAGAAAGGTTCCGAAGAGTGCCACTATGACAGCCCCGAAGTCCCAGTTTTTATTGGTCCAGTGCCATTTAGGCTTACTTTTAATTTTCTTGGTAGTAACCATGATAAGATAAAGAGATGAGAGCCTATAACACACAATGTGCTGTAGATCATGTGCTGCACATGATTGTTTATAGGAAGATAATTAAATAACAGAGTTTATGATACCAATCAATGGGCGTATATCTTGAAATTATATTTACAGTACTGGGTGGTTTAATTGCAGGCGTTGTAGGTTTATCATCCACTTCTATTTCTTTGCGGGCCCATAGAAGGGAAAAGCATTTTGAGGAGCATAAAGAAAACCTTACAGATTTGAAAGGGGCTTTGATCAACGGCAAGAGTCAATTATGGCCTTTCACTGGTGGTGCTGAGAATGTATCCTTATCTAAAAAATATGAAATTAATTCTGTATTTGTTACTGGCATAAATTTTATTATAAATACTCTGGTTCATAGAGATTTAGACGATAAGATATATAGTGTGGATAAGGTACTTTACAATGATATTAAAAATCACTTCCCCTTGCTGTTGGATAAATTAGTGAAAACAGATGAAGATATTAAAGAAAATGCCAGGTCTATTTTCGAAGATCTCAACAAGATAAGTTCATCAATTTATAGTCATCTCAATAAGGAAAACCCAGACATAACCCTCATGTGGCCAAATGGAGCCTCAAACACAGTTAATAGCGAGCCATATAAATTGACATTCAATGGTGCTCTAGACTTTTATCAACAATTTGTTGCTGGAGATGTTTTTTTGTTTGCTATAAAAGAAAATGAAAGAAATTGGCCAAACGCAATTAATTTTTTAAAGAAAATTGGGTTGTATAATACCCTCAAAGATATAGGTAATACGGTAAATACTGAAATGAAGAATGATATAAATGAAATGCTAGGATTAAGAGAAAAACTATTTTCTGACATTGATAATTGTATAAATGAAATAGAAAATATCATTCATCAAACTAAATTAAAGGGAAGATGCGAACTCGCCTGAAAGTTTGTAAGAATATAATCTTGAAGTTTTACGTTTTTCCACAACTGATAGAATAGATAGAATCTTTAACCTGGCAGAAAGTTCCCCATATCCAATAAAAATGCCGTTGTACTGCATTATTGTCCTTATCTCATGAACCTTTAGGAACCTGATTGAAGACATTGCATCTATAATACTCCTGTCTACTGAGTCAAGCGAAACCTTGAGAGATACTTTCATTGACCATTCGGGGTTATTCATTTGCTCCCTCGGTTAATATTAATTCATTCCAATTTATTTCTTCCCAGATAAAGCACCTGTTATTAATGTGCCTCTCCCATACCCGGAATTTAAACTCCTTGTGCCTTCTCGGCTTAGGCACCCACTCCTTCCATACCATCCAGACCTGTATTCTCTGATATGGAAAATCATAAGGGTAATCTCTGTCTATTTTTTTCATTGCCTTCGAGATATTGCCGGATGATACTATGCCAGAAGGCATCATTTTCACCTGGGCATATATCATATGGTATGGGCCTTCTGCCTTGACATCAAAGGAGTTATGGTAATCGTTGTCGTTTGATACGACAATAGTCTTCCCACCCGGCAGATGGAGAACTTTGAATGTTCTTGGGTGTATTTCAGTGGCATAATGACGCTGCGATAAATAATCTGCCACGAAATGCTCGCCTTCATCTCCAAGTTCCCTTTTATTCATTTCTTTACCTCCAAATTAAGGTCTCCTGGGTTCCTGAAGAATTGAATTACCGGCGGAGAATATTCAAAGTGGTATTTTCCGGTTGCTTGGTCAAAGGATACTGCTGTTATCGAGAACTTGGCCTTAATTTCAGTTCCATCCTTCAGCTTTATTATGGTTACTGCATCTTCAGCATCAAAATCTATCCTTTTCATCATTTCTGTACCTCTAAAACGATGCTTGCATGTTCGTGGCACACGATTTTACTCCCACCATGCCATTGCGTTATGGAGTATTCTGCCTTATTTTTGCAATTCTCAAATTCACAAATTTGTTGCATACCCAAGCCAGATCTTAGACAATTCATTAACAATTTTTTTGTATGTGTATTCACCTTTCCACCTCCTGAAACATGTCAAGATTTACCTGGCCTCTATCTACCGACTCCGGTTTTTTCAAAGAATGATCTGCAGATTCTAAAATAAGATCTTTGAAACACCCATAATGATAAGATTTAAATCCTTCAGAGAAAACGTTCAGGTAATCCTCGAATCCAACCTTTATTATTTTCCCGCATTTATTGCATTTTTTCATTCTTTCACCTCTGCTATTGATTTTATTGACTTCACTGGAATTTTGTATTCCATACCAGTAGAGATTTCAAGGTGTAGATACATTTTTACGGCCCTGACTCTGCCATGATGGGTTATGGGCATTCCATCAGACCTCACGTGCTCAACCAAAATTTCCTTTCCTATATAATCTGACAAATTATTGTGTAAGACATCTAATCTGTTCATTCTTTCACCTCAACTAAATAATCATCCAGGCTCTTTTCGCTTAAATTTTCCTTAGAATTCTCAATTATGTGCCGTCTTTTCTGGTTAACTTTTTCGATGTTTAGCCTAGCTTTTTCTTTCTCATTTACATTCATCTCAGAATGCCTGGATCTTTTTCTTACAAAGTGTAGAATTTTATCAATCTGGTAGAACTTCTGGTAATTAAATATAAAAACGACTTCTTCTGAGTCCAGGTCTATTTCTTGCTTCAGGATCTTTGCTATCTGCCTCCAGTACCTTTTGTGGTCTTTGAGATAAAGCAATAGTTCATTATTAGAATATTTGGAGATATTGGAGGGAATTCTGAAATTCTTTTCTGGCTTAGACCCCTTAACCCTGATCATCTCGTAATAGGAAAGATCAAGGCCATCCCTCCTGGCCAGATCGTAGTCATCTGTTTTTTCAACTTTGTATTTTCCTAAGTCGCTTAATTTTTGGAAATACAATAATGCCTTCATCTTTTCACCTTCTTCCATTTTTTAGTATTTTTTTCATGCACTTTTCTATTAGCCAGATCTTCTCCACGGTGGGTTACAGAAATCCTGATTTTCCCATCCACACGCCACCAGTTATCTGGATGCATTTTCATCCAGGATCTGAGGCACTGATCTGCCAGCACAGGATCGCCGTTTATGCCCTTCTCCAACATGATATCTGATGCCTGGATGGACCGACCATCGTATTTTTCCATTACGTTGTTTAAGGGATTGTGCCACAGGGTGCCTGGAGAAGATGGCTTTTCCACTTTTCCTGGTTTCATCAAACACCACCTATTTTTCTTAAGATCTCAGCTTCTCTTTTTGCATGGCCTTTGATTTTCTTGATTTCAAGGAATGATATCAGATCGTCATCATCCATGAGTTCAAGTTCTTCAAAATTTTCATTGCATTTCTGGATATTGAAGGTAATCCCGAATACCTTTTCAATTGCTTCAGGGTACATAGAAATCTGCCCGGAGGATTTGGAAATATTATACAGGGACCTGAATGCTGTCGCCATGTACATGCTCGTTCTCTTGAGGGCGTTATTGATTTCCTCCCGCTGCCTCATTTCATTCCTTAATGTAATTATCTTTGCAGAAAGCATTGCGGCCTTCTGATCGTGTTCTGCCTTCTCCTTTTCAAGCTTTGAAAGCTGCATCTCCTGGGTATCCCTGAAAAGATATGCTGCATCTATTAGATCTGCCACTAATTGAGATATTGGTTTGCCGGTTTTTTTAGATTGTTCACGGAGGGCATTATCCTCTGCTGCGGGAAGCATGATGTGCTCATCGATTTTGGCTAACTTCACCATTGTTGCTGGCCTTCCTACCTTTCCTTTTTTTTCTATCATTTTAAAAACCTCTTATTAAGAATTAATTTGGATGGATTTTCCATCCAAATTAATTGTTTAAAAAAATATAGAACATTGAAAACACGGGCTTTCAGAATTTCCACGTTCGTAGAAATTAAATAATTTTTACGTTCGTGAAAATTCACAGAAGCCTGAATTACAGGATTTCTAAAAAATAAATTAATTAATTTGTACGTACAAATTCCATTTCCGTCCGTAGAAATTCTGAAATCTGGTATTTCACCTGTATTATAATTCATATCAATTCATACCTCCCGTTCCTGGACTCGAAGATTTTCCCTTCATTTTTCAGAATTGCTATGCTTCTTTCGAAATCATCCT
>JAKAYH010000224.1 GCA_021826835.1 Thermoplasmata archaeon
TCAGGAGAGCTTTTTTCATAGAAGAAGAATTATAAAGGGATCACCAACGAATAATACCACGAAAAGAAATATATATATACAAGTGCTATAGATATATGAACAAACGCAAGAGATTACTCATGGCAGCTGCCGTATTCATATTCCTTATGTTTTTAGGGATATCCATTCAGGGTTCAATTGTGTCCCATACTAACCATAAAAATACAATCTCTGTGTCAGATCAAATCTCAAAAGGAAATTACATGAACCATGATCCTTCCAACATGTCAGATAATTTATCTAACCTATTCAATTCCTGGCTTATGAATACTGAACACTCTGATAGCATGACTGAAAGAAATGACATTAATTCCAAAATGTCCGAAACCTCACAGGTTGAACAGTTGTTTCCAACATTCCTCGATAAAAATCCTGCGGCCATAAACATGATCAATAAGATCACCAATAGGGAAAAGATCAGGTTCAGAATGGAAAACAGGGAAGCAGGACTCAAATTTATCAATTACATAAAAGAACATACTATAATGCCCGTAAACACAGTTTTAACATTATCATCAAACAATTCAAGATATTTTGTTACTAAGGCTTCAACAGTATCCTATCCTTCAGGATTTCCCACGTGGTCAGGTGAATTCACAATGGTGTCTGTAAATTATTTCAGCATATCATGGTGGTATCCTGGACCATGGTATGCTCCATGGGCTGGTCACTGGGGCAAGCTAAACTATGGTGAACATGATACAATAAACCTCTTATATGTTGGTACAGATGCTCAATATTGGTATAATCATATGTACAATACAATAAATACTATACAAACATACGATGCAGTAGGTGCATTCTTCACAGCCTCATTATCTGCTTTAGGAGGTTATTATGGAATAGGAGTAATTGCTGGGGCAGTTGGATCAGCAATTGCTGGAATAATCGCAGCCGCTGGAATCACAATATTTGTAATCCAGAATTATATGGCAAATCAATTGCACACAATGTATGATTCAACCTATGCAAACCCATTAAACGGAGAACCAAAATTTATTTGGGAATATTATAGCGTAAATTTCTATTATCCATGGATTACAGTAGTTGGAACCTTTGCATCATCATTTTCCTGGAATGGGTATACTAACTCAGGTAGTGTTTCTATTTTCCCATACATACCCATTGTTGGAAATAACCCTGCATTTGTAGTTGTTTCCAGTGCTCTTTCAGGAGAGACACATAATATTGCAGGTAGATTAGGGTGGGATACATGGGGACAATATTCGGGGTGGCAGTGGTGATTGACCTTCGGCTATTCCAAACTCTGTGGATATTCCCATATATTATTATTCTCCTCACTTTCAGAAAGGAAATCTCAAAGAGAAATAAAAATGGAATTCCCATAAAACTACATAATATAATTATAGTCGAGTATGCAACTATTTTAGTTTTAGTTTCTTTTGGGTGCCTTCTTGCGATAATAGGTGGTCTTAACTATTTTTCACTTGTAAATTTATCGATCACAGAGTACTGGGGGTCAGAGTTTGAATATTTGATGCTTATTCTACTATTAATATCATTCTTTGAATATGTATTCTTTAGTCTCAACAGATATCTCTTAAAGTCATCTTGATCGCCATGTTAATTATTTCAACTTTCCTTTCGGCTCACTGAATACGATTTCAGCAGTGAATCCACTGATAGGTCATCAAGATAATTTAAGATGTACTTTATGTAAAGATCGTATCTTACCACTGAATTAACTATATATATGGACCTGTTTGATATTGTGCATGATTTGCTGTAAATTCGAAAAGATCCTGAAAAACCCTAATCTGCCCACATGTTAATATACTTTCTTCCAGTGATCCATTCCTCATTTATATCCACCATTATTGTCACACCAAACCTCATCAATGACTGTTCAGATGGAAATGCACCCTATCTTCTTCGTTCTCCACTTGAATTCCATGTTAAGCCTCTCCAGTACATTTGTTGTTCTTAGCCTCTTCCTGGAAGATTCACTGTATGATTTTTAGTTGTACAGTGAGGGATACCATCTCTCGAACATGTCAGATGCCCTGTCAAGCCCCTCCTTAACAAGCGTGTCCTGTGCCTTTGACACCAGTGATTCATTCTCAAGAGCCTGCTTCACGATCTGCATAACACATGACTACTTCGTCTTCGGTATCAGTTTCATGATATTCTTCATGGAATGGACATGGGTCAAAATTAAACCGGCGATAGGGGTCATTTTTATTCCTGCGAAAATGCACAATTATAAACCGGCGTTTACACTTTTTTCAGTATTTCACTCATGATCTCCCCTTTCTCCATCCCGTACATCCTGATCCCTGACAGTATGAGGAGAAGATCCCTCGCACTGTATTTCCCATCTATCATGTTGAGAATCTGGAAGTGAAGGTACAGTGACAGCAGGTTGAGAAACGTATTAGTGAAGAGATTGTGATTATTCCTCAGGCATGATCAATCAACCTAAAGCTCGTTCTTGTAAACAGTAAATGCGTATTCCACATATTCACGCTGTTTATTTAATCAATATATTCTTTCCAGTTCCTTATTTAGGTCAGAAAGAGAGTACATTTTTCCAAAATTAATTTAGATCCCACCATACTGTTTCTTTGTTCTCTTATTTTCCTCAATCCTGAGAAGAAAGCACTGCTTCTCCTCCGATCGCAGACTCCACGGTACTCCCGTGAACCTGCAAAATCACTGGGATTAAACACCATGAACTTAAGTGGAACCTTCCGGTGACCTCCAATCTTTTCCCAATCTGTACTTTTTACCTTATCTAATGCGATCTTACTCAATAACCTAGATTGAGTTAATTAGAGACTTATTCTCTTATCCAATTTATTCCTCTAGTGTACGTGCTGCCATATTTATGACTTCATTGATCTTTGGCTCAACGATCTTCTCCATTGTGGTGATTGGATCGGGAAGTCTCCCCTTAAGGTTGTGCTTCTTGTAGAATACGGCATATGTCATTGATGGAAAAGGATACTCATTAACCAGCCTGAAAAACTGGTTAAGCTGTTTCTGCGCCTTTATTGCTCTTGCAACATCTCCATTTACATAACTGAGATATACTTCAAGGGCCATTGGATTGATGTTTGTTGTTCCACAAACTCCACCCTTTGCACCCATGATGAGCGACTGGAGCAGAAGATCATCCTGTCCCTGATATATCTTAACCTTACCTGAAAAGTTTGCAGCGACTTCATTGAAATACCGAATATCACCGGAACTTTCCTTAATAGCTTCAATCTTTCCAGTTGAATCCATAATGTTTGAATATGTTACCATATCCATCCTGGAATTCGTCAGCTGCGGTATGCTATAAATATATATCTTGCCATTGAAGGAGTTACTGACAGCCTCATAATGCCGGATCATCCACGATTGTTCCGCTTTATTATAATAAGTAGGCTGGAGGACAATCCTGGTGAAGCCTAGATCCTCAGAAAATTTGGCCATTTCAACTGCCTCCTCTGTATTTTGAGACCCGACACCCACCAAGACCTCAAAATCCATAGCCTCTTCCTGCATCATCGTCAGGAAGGATTTTTTCGTTTCTAATGTCATTAAATTAAATAGCCCGTTGCTTCCCATTGGGAACAACTTCGACACCCCAAAATTTCTCATATCTTCCAGAAAAATTTTCAAATATTCCCTTGATGGCTTTTTTTCCGCATCAAAAGGAGTTATCATTGGGCATATAATATCTGCTGGTTCTTTTCTCATAAACTCCATATTACTTATCACTTAAATAATATTGATCAAAAATGTAAGAGAGATTCAAACCTTTCAATTATTTTCTCTTAGCATCTCTATTATCAGGTCATTTCCATCTTCTTTGAATTCCAATATCCTGAGCTTATTCTGGCCCGCGAGTGATTCAAATATGTTCCTGTCATATGGAAACTTGTCCTTGCTGAGAAGTATCCTTATTTCCTGCCCCGGATCCAGTTCCATCTTGGTGGCTTTAAAGGCACTTTTCAGGTACATGAATGGGTCTCCACCACAGCTAATGTAACGATAATCCTCCTCAATCATGATCTCATATCACAATGATCAAGATGATGTTTTCCTTTTCATATCCAGGTATCCACCATCCCGTAATTTCCTGTGGATTTCTATAGCATGGAATTACGATTGGAAAATCCGCCATTAGTATACGCATCTGCAAGGCAATTTTCCACATTGGGGAATTTATTTATCTGCGATCCGTTTTATCAATCCTTTGCAGAAATCCTCTTTGTTGCATTCATGCTCTTTTCACCGTAAGACCACGTGCCTCTAAATGATATTTAAGGTAGATTACAGATCGTATCCTGTATCAAGTTATGGCAACATACTTGCCAAAAACACATAAAATTGGCAGGAACCAAAAAAATATAGTTTAAAATATAATAAAAAACTCCTACTTTTTTAACCTGTAGAAGTAGAAAAATACTGAAATTATAATCAAGGCCAGAAGCAATACTCCCACTACTACATAATTCGAAATTGGCACATTGGAGGAAGATGTGGTATAATTGATATCTTTAGATACATTTTTTCCATTTATTATTATAACCCCTGAAGATAACGATGTGGTATAACCAGAAACCTTTCCAACAGAGAATGAATATGTTCCGTTGTTTGCAGTAAATGAGATTGCATCGGATGTCGACTCTTTATTCGTTCCATTAAATGAGATTGACCATGATGTCCCTGCTGGGAGTCCTGATTCCGTGAATGTTGCAGTGTATTTTCCCGCACTGGTGCTTACCCCGACGTCAATATTTGGGGCATATCCCGAAATAATAGAAACTCTCCCGGTCTCAAAATGAGACT
>JAKAYH010000004.1 GCA_021826835.1 Thermoplasmata archaeon
CTTGATCGAAAATAGTTTAAGAGTTCATATTTTGTAATGATAAATAGCTGATCCAAGCTCCCTGGCGTTCCTATCTGCTGATTAACGTCTACATTCATAGTTTCCATTTCAATCACAATGTCTCCTTAATCAAATTCAAATACGTATCTTCAAGTCTCGTAGATGAACTCTTGAATCCTATAAGCCCCAATTGCATCCCTGCTAGGCTTGCCAGTATATATTCCTGACTTTGTAAACCACCGGTATACTTGATCCTTACCGATCTTGAATCTATCCTTTCGACGGAAACTACATTGTTAATACGTGAAATTTGTCTGTTGATTGATTCATCTATGGGCTTTGAAAATTGTGCTTCAGCGGAATCGTCTACTGTGGAAAACTTATCGGTAATTTCTTCCAGAGGACCATAGGCCAGCAGTTTACCATGGTCAATCATGGCAACCTCATCGCAAACGTCTGCAACTTCATTTAAGAGGTGAGAGCTCATGAAAATTAATCTGTCCTTTTTCTTCAGAGACTTTACGATATCACGAACTTCTGCCATTCCTCGTGGATCAAGACCACTGGTTGGTTCATCAAGCAGAATTATGGATGGATTCCCAATAAGAGTTGAAGCAATATTTACCCTCTGCTTCATACCTTTTGAAAATTTTCCAACATTCTTATCAAGCCAGTCTGTCATCTTAACTTCAGCCACCACTTCTTCTATTTGTGAGCCTCTTTCACTTCTTGGTATCCCTCTTAGTTCTGCAACCAAACTCAACGCTTCTCGAACTGTCATAGAAGGATATATCTCAGGAGTTTCTATTAGGGCAGAGCAGTCTGATAGGGCTTTTTTCTTATTTCTTTGAACATCAATCCCATTAATCAAAGCCTGACCGGAGGTTGGCCTTATTAAATCTGTGAATATCTTCAAAGTGGTTGTTTTTCCCGCGCCATTTGGCCCTAGAAATCCTACACATTTTGATCCGGATAAATTTAAGTTTAGATTTGAAAGAGCGGTAAAAGAACCGTATTTCTTTGTTAAATTTATTGCCTCTATTACATTGTCGTCCAATTTTTTTACCTCTTATATTTCCATATTATTAATCAATATAAATCGTTTTTCGATATTTTGATCCAACGGTGCACACACCATATGATGAAAGTTTAATTAATAAAGAAATATCATCCCATGAGCGCCACTGTAGCTCAGGTGGTAGAGCAGCTGACTTGTAATCAGCAGGTCGGGGGTTCAAATCCCTCCAGTGGCTCTTTTTGAACCCCACACAATAAATTCAAGTTAAGTTATTCCTCGAAATAGTCTTTTTTGAAGTGGTATTTGAAGAGCCATTCGTAGTGACCATGGAGAGAGCCCCAGTAAATTTTTTCCATAACTTTCTTCTCCATATAGTTCATGGTTGACGGTTCTATTTTTTCAACTGGTCTGTCATATGTTCCCACTACAAATGTGGCTTTGTGAAAACCTGTCTCCATGGAACATTGTGTTCTTCCTGTGAATTTATATTTTTGTCCCGTACCAGTAATCTCCCCTACAATGTTATTGGCCACAACTATTCCCTCAAGATGGGCTTCAACTCCTGCCTTTGATATGGGTATGTTTGTTGTATCACCAATGGCAAATCCATTGTCATATGTTGTTATGTGAAGATCTTTCTTGTCTACCTTGACCCATCCATCCTCATCTGACATATCTGAACCCTTGAGAAATCCTGCAGGTTTATGCGGAGGAGTCAGGAATAGGTAATCATATTTCAAAGTCTCACCCTCCAGTGATGTAATTTCCTTCTTTTCTGCATCAACAGTGTCTGTGTTAAATGCTGTAATACTCTCTATGTCTCTTCTTTCATACATGGGTTCTATAACTTCATTTATTGATTCTGCTGAATATATCCTTGTAAATGGAGTAACATATATTATTTCGACGTCGTCTCTTATCCCTTTCTTCCTGAAGTGTTCGTGGAGCATAAATGCAGATTCATTCGGTGAAGGGGGACATTTATAAGGCAGCCCGCCTATTCCAACAACAATTTTACCAGACTTAATTGATGAAATACGGTTATAGATCAGGCTAGCGTTATATGCATCTGTATGGAAATCCATATTAGCTTGCTTGAGACCATCAATCTGATCATAATCAGGTGAAGAACCTGTGGATATTATGACATAGTCAAAATTGATCTTCTCACTGCTACCCTCAGTTTTTACATATCTGTTTGCCAGATCAACCTTTTCAACATTATCGTAGACCATTTTTACTCCTGGGGAGACAAGTTTTTTCACCGGCCTCCTGATCTTCGATGGGTCGGTTCCCCTGAATGCAACTTCCAGATATCCCGGCTGAAATTCCTGTTCTCTCTTTTTATCGAATAGCGTTATAGTTACTTCACCATTCTTTATCTCCTTTGACAAATCCTTAGACAGCTTGCTGGATGTTATAAGACCTCCAGCACCACTTCCGATTATTGCTATATTTTTCATTTTTATCACCTATTGCGTTGTTTGGACTATTCTTTGGCTTTCTATGTTTCTAAAGTAGTGGAATGCCGTAATGGCAAGTCCAAACACCATTACAAGTATTCCTGCGATTATCATTACTTCCCCTTCCTGCGTGATTAATGGTGATGCCACTTTATTTAAGTATTGACTATTGACATCCATGCTCTCAATACCAATGGCCACTAATATGAGTCCGAAAATTACTGAAAATATTGCCTGCCCCAATAACTTATTGTGCGCTTTTGCCATTTTCTGTGGTTTATCTGGTTTTGATGATCTTTGAGCGAACGCCGTGCTGAGATAAATATATGTAAAGTAACCTGCAATACTTCCAAGTATTATTCCAACTGTAAAGACAAGTCCGAATATGGAAAGCCCTGCCAGACCGCTCCAGAAACCCCCTACACTGCATCCTTGGGCAATTCTTGCTCCTATGGCGATAATCATACCTCCTACAAATCCTATGGAGAGATCTCCGACTTTACTTGCAGAGCCTGAAGGTAAACGAATTTTGAATGTCCCTCTTACCATTGAGAATATTGCCGACCCCGCAATAATCATCAATATGAAAAATGAGAATGCACTTATTATTGGGATGGTTTGATACCAATTATGGGAAACTCCGCTCCCACCAAGATATAGGCCAAATGGTGCCAGAATATACTGTGAAAATAGAGCTACAGGCGTGGTTACCCCAAGGTAATTAAAAGAATGTCCTGCTGCAAAAATGAATGATGCAATCATTGCAAATGAGAAAACTGTACCTATGAAATATGGTGAGTTCAAGATGGCTTTTTTATTCAAAATAGGTGATTTTCCTGTGCTTGCTATTCTGTTTTTCCTCAACCTAAGGGCGACCCACAGAATTGCAAGGAAGAAAAGTATTCCTATGATGGCTGCTCCAGCTGTGGCTGGAATTCCGGGTAGGATTCCGGGAAGGTAATTCAAAGAGCTTCCGTTTGCAATGTTTCCGGTTCCGTTAAATTTCCACCAGTATGTGAGATCCATCCAGTTAAAAAGAGGGAATGCGAAAATTATTGATCCAAGTGCCAACCCCAGCAACTCCATCCAGTTAACAACATACCCTGATCCAGATTTCCAGAGCATACCGACCATGCACCCCTGTCCCAGCATCATACCAAAGCCGAAGATGAATGAGCCTAGAAGAGTAAACCATCCAGCACCGGGCATAAAGGCATATGCATCAACGACCGGAATTGCTCCAATTGCCACAAGAATACCTGTTCCCAAGGCAGAAACGGCTATGCTGATAAGTATGATTTCATATATGCTACTGTATCTTAGACCCATAACCTGATGGGTTGCTATAACCATGCAATAAGTTTTCTTTTCTGCGTAACCACCAAAAAGAAAACCGAGAATGGCATAAAATATAACTGCAAGAATTGGAGCGTATATTAGAACTGGAATAGCGGTCATTCAAATCACCCAACTATGCCTTCTTACCGGTCACCCTGATTGTGATTTCAAATGAATTTTCAATTTCCTTTGAACCCACAAATTCATTCCTTGTTCTTTCACACCATGCCTTTGAATCCGGCACTGCCCCCGGATCGTTTGCAACAAGAACAATTAGATCCCCATTCTGGGCCTTTTTGTAGGCTCTTATGAGATCTGTTATTGGCCCTGGACACGCTGTTCCTCTGCTGTCTACATTCAATGTTGTCATTCTTTTCACCTCATAGCATAATTATCTGGTTCTCTGCTGATTGAATCATAAAGTTGGTTGCGCCAACAATATCTTCAACCATGGGGTCGAGATCCTTTTTCTGTAGATTTAGTGCGCTGGACATTAAAGAACAAACGTATACCTTAACGTCGCCGTCTTTGACCGAGTTTTGAAGAAGTGCATGCCATCCTTCGAACTTGATTTTTCTGAGACCCTCTCTAAGCTGCTTCATATAATCTTCAAACCCCTTTGGTACTATTGCATCTTTTTCATATCCACCCTTTAGAAACAGAGGTAGGGCAGTACCCGTAACAAAAATTCTCAATGGCATGCCCAGATTAACTGCTGTTTGGGTCAGTACCCCAAGCATTACCATTTTCTCCTCCGTTCCTGTAGAAATAACAATTGATATTCCTTTATCCGCCATGTTCATCATCTCTTTACTTGGTAATAATATATTTCAAACAAAGCGATAAGTACCATACCTTATTTATAAGGTGCATAAAAAATGAATAAGTTGCCATACAATTGTTGACAAAGCCTCATATAACCTTATAATGATATATTCATAATTTATATTTTAATAAGACCATACAAGCTTCGTTTCCCAATACATGATATTTCTTTTCATTTTCAAACATATTGTATGAGAATAGTGCATTTATATCATCTAAAAGTTTTTGAAATGAAATAGGTCTTTTCTGTGTTATTGACTGATTGATTCATTTAGACCCCCTGGAATCAAGGGGACAAGTTCATCTTTTTAGATTATAGATAGGCAAACATAGGCATATTTAAATGCATAAATATAAAGCAAATCTCAAATTATATAAATTCAATCCCTCAGAGCATTTATGACTTTTTCATAACTTATTGCAAATAATATTTACCATTATATCTAAATATATATAAAATTAAGAGTTAGTCAGCAGATTTATTGGTATATACGAGTCAAGTAGTTTAGTTGTGACTAACAACATTGCTTTTACTAATGGCCTTAAAGTCAACAAATCCAAGCCATAATAATGCTATTCCTGCTAGTTCCGCATAGTAGAGGAATGCTGGGAAAGCAACGATATACAATGTGCCTGCGATACTAACGACAATCACCCCTGCAATTATGCTGAGTAGCTTATTGTTTCTTGTCTTCCTATATGAAATGGCAGATATCAGGACTAACAAAATTGCAGCCGGGAAAGTCGCGATAGAAGAGGCTATCGTAACCAAAATTGGCAGAGGCCCAAAAACAACTCCTTGAGTTATTATATCTCCTACATTTGTGGTTCCAAGAGAGACTATAAGAAATATGTCGGCTGCAATGTTGAAAATAATATATGCATCAGAAAGTCTCTTCTTACCTAGAAGAGTAACAGAGCCAATGGCTAGAAACTCAACAAGTATTGCTACTAAGAAGAGATACAATCCCATTAATAGATCTGAGAAAATTCCAAAAGCAAATACGACTTCAATTGCAACGGAAATCGAAAAAACCCATAGACCAGCTGACCAGTAGAAGAGGTTCCCTGTTCTTTTCCTTATAAGATTTATGGACATTATTAAAGAGAGCCCTACGCTTAGAATAAGAATAATAATTGTTGATATCTCTGCCTCAATATACATCTAATTATTTCCTGTGTTATGACATTAACATAATGTTTAAAAGGTTTCCTTACAGGTCGTTTTTACATTAGCCAATTATCCATTTCACTTTGTTTATCAAGATTCTGTGTTCGTTTAGAAAAACTCTTTGGCGATCTGATTTAATATTTATGACGGTTTGCAAACTGTTTTCATTGTATTAGAGTTTTTTATTAGAATAACCCCACAAATAAGGGCATAATACAATCTTAAATAGTTATTGCTCATATAAATTAGATTTAAATGCCGAAAGATAGCGATCAACGTGTTTTAAAAAAGAGGGTAGTAATAATAGGCGCGGGATTTGGTGGCTTAAGATTTTTATACGATATCAAAAAGCAATTCAAGAATGATATGGATATTGTAATAGTTGACGAAAGAGAGACAAGTCTAGAAAAGCCGTCACTTGTCGAGGTTGCACTGGCAGGAAAACCCGTGAGTCATACACAGATTCCAATAAAGAATATAGCCAAATCACAAAATGCGGAGTTTGTTAACTCAAGAGCAACTATGATAGATGCAGAAAAAAATCTCGTTACTCTAAAGGATGGATCTATCCTTAATTATGACTATCTTGTCATTGCCACCGGTGCAGTGAAAAATTACGATGCTATTCCTGGTTTCAAAGAATATGGATATTCAGTGTGCGACGATTATCAAGCACCAAGGATGTGGAATGCAATTAATAATTTCAAGGGGGGAAACATTGTTATTGGGGCCTCAAAAACGAAATGGGGTGAAAAGTCAACCGATATAAAACTAGATGCCCCTTGCGAAGGGCCAATAGGAGAAATAATGTTTATGCTGGATTTTTTCCTGAGAGAGCATGATTTGAGAGAAATATCTAGCCTTACTGTTTTTACCCCTGGTAAGATATTTTTTGATGATGTTGGACCTAAGATCCATAAGAAAATAGAACCGATAATCACAAAAAAAGGTATTAAGATCGTGACTGAAAAAGTCATCACCAGAATTGAAAAAAATTCAGTTCACTTCGAAGATGGTACAGAACTTCCAAGCGACCTCACGCTGGTAATACCTCCATATACAGGGCCAGAGTTAATCAAAGATTCTGGGTTAGGAGATGAATACGGTTTTATAAGAACAGATGAACACATGAGACATCCTCTACATCAAAATATATTCGTCGTAGGAGATTGCAACGCCAATTCAATGCCAAAGCTAGGTCATATTGCTACATTACAGGCTGATGTGGCAGCATCCTCTTTTGCAAATGAAATAACTGGGAAAGGTAGTGTGATTAAATTCAAACCTGAAGTTTTCTGTATAATGAACAGAGGAGGAGTCGAGGCAACCTTAATTTTATCAGATACCCTTTTTGGTGGTAAGGTTGACAAGACACTGAACGGACCCATCGCTCACCTTATGAAATGGGGATTCGATACATATTCATACTATACCAGAGGAAAGTTGCCCCCCGAACTTTTACAGAAATCACTGGAGACCATGCTTAAAGAATTTTAATAATAATTCCATAGGATTCAATAAAAGGGGTGTTACATTTTCTTTATTATCTTTATAAAAAGAGAATCAGTTTTCTCCCTCTGCAATTGGTTCCTGATTTTCATTTTGGCTATTTCCAAAGTATATGTCAAAGAAAAAGTAGGTTAGTACAAGAAGAATTGCTCCTCCTATTAAGGTTGCATAAAACATTTGGGTTTGCATTGCTGAATTATTTAAAACTGATGTAATCAGAAGGTTCTTGCCTAACAGGTAAGGATACTGTGAATATGCTAGAAAGAATATAGATATGGATAGTAATCCCTGAAATACTAGTTTGTTTTCAGCAATGTTCTTTGTTTTGTTGAACATCCAAAGCAGAGGAATTGATAAGGTAAAAATAATCGGTATTATAAATAGAGTTGAGTTGTTGGTATCTCCCATTTCAAAGATAGAAATCCCTGAAAGTAACATGCCCATTGTTGTAACTATAAAGGGTAGAAAAGGGTTTACGTCCAATCCATAATACACCGCTGCAAGTCCGAAGAAAAGTATAGCTATCCCTATTATGAATCCGTCGTCAGGAAGAAATGTGATGAATGAAATAAGATTAAAAGTTTCAGCATTGAAATTCAATCCGTGCCCACCAATGAATGCAGCATAGATCATAACTATCATTGCCCCAAGTACAAAAGTAACAATTGCATATGCTGAATAAAGCAGTCTTCTGTTAATGATTCGATTCTTTCTCTTCCACAGGTTTTCTGCTGAGATGATTAACGTGTTTCTAAGGACATACAATATGAGAAGGATCAGAATATAGCTTATAAATGAATATGCCAATAATGGGAGAACGTCTGGCATAAGACCTTCCAGATTGACAACATAGAAGACAAAGAAAGTTCCAGTAACTTCCCATATAGGGATTAAGAATTTGAATACCTTTTTCTCACTTTCCTTATACTTGAAAATTATGGCCGATGCAGCCATCAGTTCAGTTGATGCAATAGTGAAAAACATTGCAAAGATTATGAGATTGAGTACCACTTCAATATCTATCGTTTGAACCATTTTGACCTCCTTGCCCTTTCCAGTTCTGTTTCCACTGCGTCGTTTTTCAAAATTCTATATGCGAAATAAAAACAAAATGGTATGACTAGGAAATAAAAGACTATTATAGCAATACCCAGTGGAATAATTGAGGGAGAAGTGTTGGCTGCAGACTGTACAGTCATAACATTGTATATAATCCATGGCTGCCTTCCGACTTCATCTGTGACCCATCCACTATCATAAACTAAAGCAAGAAGAGGGCCGGAAATAATCATTCCATAAATGGGAAGGGTTGTTGTAATGGACTTTTTTCTGAGTAGTCTCCATGCTAGATAAAGGGCAAAAAGCCCAACAAGAAAACCCCCTCCAACCATTGTGTCGAAGGTGAGGTGAATGAATAATGGTGGCCACAAACTTTGAGGATACTGATCTAAACCCGGTACAGTCCCCTTTCCAAATGTAAGGGGAAATGCAAGTAAACTCTGTAAATTAGGTATAGATATATCATAGAGAATTTTTCCTGAGGAGTATACTCCACCTATAATTTCAGCCGCTGACGTTGAACTGTTGAGATTTAGTTCAATTGCGGCGTATTTAAGAGGTTGTAGAGTAATAAGAAGCGAATCTGCAACACTGCCTGATATACCTGCAAGAGCTATTGAAATTAAACCCACGATTGCAACTATATTCAGACCCTTTCTGTATAATATTCTTCCATCTTCAGTTTTTGCTTTTATGAAGCTGTATGCAAGATACGTTCCAATGAGGAAGACCCCTGCAGCGATTGTAGCTGTTACTACATGAGCATCTTCATAAAATCCTGACGGAGTCAGTACTGCAGCTATTGGATTTATATTAATAAGATTCCCTGTCTTCAGATAATACGGTATGTTAAATCCAGAAGGGGTATTCATCCATGCATTTATCAGAGTGATGAAAACCGCTGACATAACGGTACCAACGGCAACCAATAAGGATAATGCCCAGTGTTTGTATCTGTTTTCAAAAAAGTCCCAGTAATAGAAATAAAGAACTAGTGAAATTGATTCTAGGAGAAAGGCGAATACTTCATAATAAAAGGGGAGGATATCCACCTTGCCCACAATTACCATGAAACTTGGCCATAAAGCAAAAAGTTCAACTGCAAGAACTGTACCACTTGCAGTCCCTACCGCAAAGAAAATTACGAATGCTTTGGTAAATCTCCTGGCCATTGCTTCATAGTATGGATCTTTCCATCTTATTGCAAGAAATTCAGCAAGAGATATGAGAATGCTAAAGCCTATACTCATGGTAACAATAAGAATATGTGAGGCTAATGTGAATCCCATAAGGAACCTGTCAAAATTTATTATTGATACCATGGTTCCTATTCCTATTACTCCCACAACTAAATACTTTATGAATAGAAAATCTGTTCAGGAAAAGGTGTATTTACCTGTTATGTTATCTGCCTATAGTTCTAATTAATAGAGCAATCTTGTGATCCAAACTAATAATGCGTCTTAAGGTAAAGAAAAATATACTTTACAACTTATTAAACTCCCATCAATATGATATTATGAATCAGGAAGTAAAGCTGAGAATATACGGAATGACATGTGAGGATTGTGTAGCCACTATTACCAGAGGCCTCAAAGAACAACCTGGAGTTCTGGATGTTAATGTTTCTTTAAAAAATGGAACTGGTATAGTTAAGGTAAATTCAGATGAGATAAATCCGAAGGAACTCCTAAAAAACAAGGTTTTTGTTAAGCCTTCCCACTATAAAGCCACACTCTTGGAAGATTAAGGAGGATGGATTCTATGAATAGTGAAATACAAAAATTTGATCTTTTAATACTGGGAAAGGGTGCTGCTGCATTTTCAGCAGCTATAAAGGCCTCCGAGATCAGTAATGGAGAGATGAGAATTGCAATGATTGGAATGGGACCATTAGGAGGAACCTGTGTAAATGTTGGTTGTGTTCCATCAAAGTACCTTCTGGAGGCATCCCATGCAGTTTTCAAGCCAGAACACCCTAAAATGGTTGGAATATTTGAAACTCCTGTAAAACATGATTTTTCTAAAATAATGGTAGGCCTGAATGATTATGTGAATCATGCAAGGGATGTGAAGTATGCAAACGTAATAGAGAATTACAAGAATGTCAAAGTGCTTGACGGACTTGGAAAATTTGTTGACAAAAAAACAGTAATTATAACTGATGCGGAGGGAAAGGAATTGTCACGAGTTTCCGGTTCAAACATATTGATTGCTACTGGTTCAAGACCAACAGCACCTAATATCGAAGGACTCTCGGATACCGGATACCTTACCAGCGACACTTTGTGGAAAATAAAAAAACTGCCTGAATCCATAGCAATAATTGGTGGAGGAGCAATCGGTCTTGAGATGGGGCAGGCTTTGCTACATCTTGGTTCAAAAATTATTGTCATAGAGGCTCTTGATTCATTGCTTCCGCAGACGGAGCCAGAGATAGGATTAAATTTGAAGACGGTGCTTGAAGAGGAGGGAATGAAATTTTACCTCAGAGCTCGAGTCAACGCAGTAAAGAAAACTGCAAATGGCAAAACACTGGAGATCATTACGCATAAGGGAAAGGAGAGTTTAGAAGTAAAAGAGATCATTGTAGCCACGGGAAGAATACCTAATACCGAGGGTCTGAATCTTGAGTCTGCCGGGGTAAAAACCGATCAAAGGGGTCTTATTATTACCTCACCGAATATGAAGACCTCTACACCCGGCATATATGCTGCAGGAGACTGCGTTTCAAAGAGAATGTTTCTTGAAACACTGGCCGCAAGGGAAGGTGTGATTGCTGTAAGCAATATGTTTGGGGAGGATCAGGAGATTGATTATGACTCTTCAACATGGGCTGTTTTCACAAGTCCTCAGATAGCAGGTGTGGGAATGACTGAAAATGAATTTTCAAAGAAGAACGGTGCATGTTCGTGCAGGGTCTTCTCTCTGTCAAACCTCACAAAGGCAAGCATAATGGGAGAGACTGAAGGCATCATAAAAATCACGGTTGATCCAAGAGACAACAGAATTGTGGGTATGCACATAATGGCCCCAAATGCCACAGATATAATCACTGAGGGTGCATATGCAGTGAAAAATAGGTATACCATAGATGATATTATATCAACAAGCCATATATTTCCATCAATATCTGAGGGAATAAAACTCGCTGCACAATCCTTCATAAGAGACCTCTCAAAAATGGCTTGCTGTGTGGAGTGATAATTATGGAATATAATCAAATAATTTCAAAATATCAATTTGATGAAACAATTGAAGTTCTTAGAAAATCCATAGAAGATAATGGCCTCAAGGTAGTTTCATTCATAGATGCCCGTGAAAACCTTAGGAAAATTGGCATCAATATTGGGGGCAATTCAATCTTTGAGGTTTTCCATCCAAAGTTTGCAATTGAAGTCTTTCAAAAAGATTTAAGGGCAGGGATCGTCCCGCCTCTGAGAATTTATGTCTATGAAGATAATGGTAAAACAAAAGTAAATGCGCAAAGTGCAACAGAGCTTTTTGCACCTTTCACAGGACTTGGTGACCTTGCCAATCGAATTGACAGTCAGATCCAAGCCATTACAAATTCAATAAAATAGTAATTTATTAATAGGGTCATTCAAAAAGATAGTAGAATGCATAGTACTGTTTAACACGATTTAAAATTTTACATTTGAAAATAGGGCTTTTTTTGAATGCTTGTACCAGAATTATTCCAAATCCATAAAACTGTGCAAAACATGGCCGTATCCTGAAAGTTCCCATAGCTGAGCCCTTAAACGTTCTTTATCAGGTTTTTCCTTTAGCAATTCGCCCATCGTGGAATCCCATTTTTCCATATCATTTTTGAAATTTTTTACGATTTTTGATGCGTCCGAATGTGATAGAATCGGAGCAGTAGTGTTTCCAGTAAGGGCACACATCTGTACAAACCTTGCCAATGCAAGATCAAGAAAATAGAATTTTTCCATGTCTATAACAAGATAAATCCCCTCAGTTTCACGATACATGAATATATCAGTTCCTTTAGGTAGTTCCATGTACTTTTCCCATTTTATGCCTGTCAAGTAATCATCAGGAAATTTCTTAAAGCCAATCTTTATTTTCAGTTCGTCCCACTCTATCATCCCTTACCCTCGATTTATCAATAGTATGAAAGTAGTTTCTCCAGAATAACCTTGTCTTTTACCAATTCCTTCAGCATTTTTTTAACTTTGATATTTTCGTATTTGAAGCGATGAAATTCCAAGGTATCCCTATACAGATCCATAATCAGGTAAAATGGATCAGGATTTCCATCTCTTGGCATACCACAGCTTCCTGGATTAATGATCCTTGACTTGTATAACATGGGAAAGTGAGTATGCCCTAACATAATCCTTGAGAAATTCATCAGGTTTGGGTCCTCAGCTATCTGATCTGTCTCCTTCCCGTATGTGTATCCGAATAGATTGTTGTATGGAGAACCGTGCATCATCAGAAACCGGACCCCATCTAGCTCAATTTCAATCTTGGTTTTAAATGTATTTAGAATATCTTTTGAAGATTTGTCCAAAAATTTGATTGTGATATTTTCCATGGTATATAGGGCAATATCTAGTGTCTTTGAACTGCATTTAGGATCAACTCCGTAAAGAACTGCATTATCATGATTTCCCATGACTCTATATTTCACGTTGTCCTTGATCCATTGAAGTGTCTCAGCAGGTTGGGGGCCATAATTAACGGCATCCCCTAAAAAAATTATCTCATCATATTGTTCCTTTCTGTCTAAGGCTTTAATTGCCTCAAAGTTGGAATGGGCATCAGATATGATGAGTAATCTCATAGTTCTAAATGTTCTTAAACAATTTACACCTTTCTTAAATTATTATTCTGTGCATCATAACGCTTAGAAAATCTCATATAAAATGAAGACAGAAAATATCCTGAAAGTGCTGATATTAATATGTATCCAATGTCACTTATATCTCCTGGAAATGGATATATTAAGATAAAAAATAATCCAAAAACTAATCCAAGAATAATTCCTCGTTTACCAGGACTTAGCTTTCCAAAAAGATGGCCCGTCCGTTCAAATATAATGGATATGATTATTCCTCCCATTAGACCTAAGATTATAAGTGCAATAACAAGCACGAATGCAAATGTTTGAAATGAGGGAGCAGGTGATGTTCCGGATCCGTTCAAATAGGATGTGACCTGACTTCTGTTGAGGGAAAGAATCAGATAGGAGAAGAATCCTGTGAATACCCCCCAAAAGCCACCAGACACTATTCCTGCTCTGAACAGACTTCTTGAAATGGCCATTAACTCTTAAGAGTACGATGGCTTTTATAATTTGCCTCGCCTCTAAATGTAGCAATGTTTACAATCTTGTGAAACATCTTGCATTATGTTTACCGGGAGAGGAGACAAGGGTGAAACCGATACGGGGACTGGAGAACGTGTTAACAAGGGGTCGGCAATAATCGACCTCGAGGGAGACTTAGATGAACTGAATTCTTTCGTTGGATTCGCCAGATCTATTTCCAGGTGGAGCGACATAAAAAGAGACCTTGAAGCAGTTCAGAGAGACCTTTTCACTGTCGGAGAGCATGTAACTTTGAAAGGAAGAAAGAGGGTCATTACAGAAGATAGGGTAAAATGGTTAGAAGAGAGAATTTCAGAGTATGGGAAAGAGTTTGGCAAGGTAACCCTGTTTGTTCTTCAGGGAGGCTCGCAGGAGGCCTCTGCACTACACATTGCCAGAACAGTTTGCAGGAGGGCAGAGAGAGATTTGACAAGAATAGCTTCTGGAAGAGAGATTGATAAGGCGGTACAGGGATACATGAACCGTCTTTCGAGTCTGTTCTTTTATCATGCGCTGGTATCCAATAAAAGGCTTGGGGTTGAGGAGGAAATATGGCCCCTAAAGTATCCTTGAACCTAGAGATTTGGGTAGGGATTTCTCTTCGGCTGCATATTTGAATAGTGTGTTGATCATCTTTTCCCTTCTTATAGTGGTTGGTTCTCCGTGGCCCGGGTATACCTTATAATCTTCACCTATTTTCCACAATTTCCATAGGCTTTCCACCATGTCATTCTCTGAGCCTCCCACATCTATTCTGCCTATGCCTCCAGCAAAGAGTGTGTCCCCAGTCATCAGATTCTTATCAAAGGAGAAGATAGTACTTCCTGGAGTGTGCCCTGGGTATTCAGTTCCATCAATATCAATTTCACCAATTCTAATTGTAATATGTCCCATAAATGTTTGATCTGGAGAAGGTGCCTTGAAAGCAGCACCGTGTATAAATTCTCCTATGAGCTTTTCTGATTCCCTCATGATTGGTACTTCCTTTGAACTTATTATGAATTTAGCATTGAACTGCTTTCTTAGCTCATCCACCGCAAGCACGTGATCAAAGTGACCATGAGTCGCAAGAATGTATTTAGGTGCCAGCTTAGATTCTTTAATGTAATTGAGTATGAGTTTGCTATTACCTCCAGGATCTAAGATAGCACATTCTCCTGCACTTCCTATTACATAACAGTTTGTCATTAACTGACCGACTGTTATCTTTTTTAGTGATACCATACCGGGCATTGATGAAATATCATCCATTGGCAAATAAACATTGGTATTACGGTTCAATTGCCCATGATAACAGATACCATTTATAGACCATAGTATTTTAGCTAATGCCAATTATACTGCTTTACTATTTAATGAGATTTTAAGCCTTCATTCTAATCACTAAACCTTAAATAAATGGGTATGATGATATACAATGCCATTGATCAATGATGAGTATCGAAAGCTTTTGACCAGTGAATTCCAGAAAATACTGGTACATGATGTTAAACTAATCGTTTTTATCAAGGAAGGGGAAGATTGTAAATATTGTGCCGAGACTGTTACACTCTGCAATGAACTTACGGAATTGAATAAGAAAATAACCTGTGAGGTTGTTAAAGAAAATGATCCTCTGGTTTCTAACTATAATATAGAGAAATATCCGGCGATTATCGTAACTGGAAATGGTATAGAGGATAGCAGGGTAAGATATTATGGAATCCCTTCTGGTTATGAATTCGGAACTCTCATAGAAGACATAGAAGAAGTTTCAAGATCTAAGAAAGAGATAGATGAAAAAGCTCTTGCAAAGATCTCCACAATAAACAAACCCATAAAGATAAAGGTCTTCGTCACTCCCACATGCCCATATTGCCCAAGAGCTGTGAAAATAGCTCATAAATTTGCTATAGCCAATCCGAATATCGTTGGAGAAATGATTGAAACCCACGAATTCCAAGAAGATGCAGCAAAATTTGGGGTGTCAAGTGTGCCCCACATAGTAATAAATGATGATGTGCAATTTGTTGGTGCTTTGCCTGAAGAGGAGTTTGCAAATAATGTTCTGGAAGCATTCAATAAGATGAATCAATAAGATTCTTCACTAAATTTGAAGTTTGGCTTGACATTCTCAATCATCCTTTTTAATGATAAGGTAGACCTTTTTCCCAATGAATTCTTTTGGACATGTCACCTTGGCCCCTGATCCAAATTTTGTAACTGTCTTTTCCATGTAAGCCTGAATATTTTTCACGGTGATTTCATTTTCTTCTTTAATATCTACCTTTTTCATACTATGTTAATTGAATGTATATCTATTACTTTTCGTTTTTTACACATAACTGATTATTAAGGATACAATGTAAACTTCAAAATTATAATCCGGAATTGGCATGAATAACGTTGGAATTTGTCTAAACAGTGTGAACATTTCAAGAAAATAGCATATAGATGAATAATCTTCCCACTTAGATGGAAGCTGAAGAAATACACAATATGATTGCATTAGCCAAAAGAAGAAGGTGGACCTTGCCGATTGGTATTATTTTATGGGTAAGTTCATCAATTATTTTCGCTTATTCTATTTTAAACACAACTATGATTCCAATATATCAGGGAAATGGAAAATATATTAGCTATAAAGCCCCCCTGCTCGATTCAAACATTATACTATATCTTGGAATTGTTTTTCTCTTACTGGCAATGGGAGTTGCTTTTTTGGCAATTTCCCAGAGGTGTCTGAGAAATGCAGTATTGATTTACTTAAAAAAACCTATAACAGACATATCCTATAATGAATATATGACGGCGAAGGGAAACATTTTAAAGTGGGAGAAGGAAGGGGTTCCAGAATATATATAATGATCCTCAGGAGTGAATTCAATGATGTTAGAGGCGACTTTGAATGAATTTGATTATCCATTATTCCTTTTTGGTGATATGCTGAAATAAGAGCTATGAAATGATCCAGCATGATTAATAGATAAGGTAAAATCAATGTTTGAGCTTTGAGATAAAATTGCCCACAATAGAAGACCGCATAAAGGAAATAGAACAGGAGATAAAAAAGACAAAATACAACAAGGCCACTGAGAGTCACATTGGTCTCCTGAAAGCAAAGATGGCAAGGCTTCAATTGGAGGCTGAAAGCCATAAGAAATCAGGTGGTGGATCAGGTTTTTCTGTTCCAAAAACTGGAGATGCCACTGTTGCACTTGTGGGTTATCCTAATGTGGGAAAGAGCAGTCTTGTGAACGCTATGACGCACAGTGGTAGCGAAGTTGGAAATTTTGCGTTTACCACACTGAGGGTAATTCCTGGAATCCTGAAGTATAAAGGCTGCCAGATTCAGATTCTTGATCTCCCAGGGATCATTGAGAATGCTTCGTCCGGTTCAGGTAGAGGAAGAGAGGTTCTTGCAATAGTCAGGAATGCAGATCTTGTCTTATTAGTTACAGATAATGAAGCAAAGGGTATGGATAAGATAATAGAGGAACTTAGAAAAGTCGGAATAGTTTTGAACAGAAAGAGAAAGAATATTTCGATGAAAAGAGCTAACACAGGAGGAATAAGAATCCGGAAACCCAAATCTCTGACTCTTCCTGAAGAACAGATCAAGGCAATCGCCAAGGAATTTAAAATTACAAACGCAGAGTTGTATATCAGGGAATCCGTTGATTCTGACGACCTCATTGATTTCTTTAGAGGCAATGTTGTGTATCTTCCAAGTATGATTGCTGTAAACAAGATCGATCTTCCACACGATGAAACCAAAATAAAGGAACTCAACTCTTTTGGAAAGATTGCAGAGGTTTCAGCGTCTACGGGAAAGGGTGTAGAAGAACTTAAAGAGATGATTTACGAGTCATTGAGCCTGGTCAGAGTATTTCTAAGAGATAAATCTGGAAAGATCGACTATGAACGTCCCCTTGTTCTCACGGAAGGAACAACCGTTAGGGATGTTTGCAGGAACATAAGCAGGGAAATGCTGGTATCGTTCAAATATGCAATTCTAAGGAGCGATAGAAGTAAGGTCAACGATATGAGGGTAGGACTTGAATATTCAGTGGCAGATGGAGATATAATAACCATAGTTAGCAGAAATTAAAATTGTCCCTGCCCTTATACAGAGGGTTATAGCGATGATACGTGAAACTTATAGCCAAGATCTCCAAGCTTTTTGAGAAGAATCTCCAGATGATCGGAATCTCTGAGGTTAATACTGAATGTTATGCTTTGATACCCTGGCGGAGTATCATAACTCAGATTATCAACCTCAGCATGGAAGATGTTCCCTCCAGTTGATGATATAGTTGAAGTTATGGCCTGAAGGGTTCCTGGACGATCGGGAATTTTGCATTCTATCCTGACGAGTCCCTTGTCTTTTTCCATTGCTTTGTATATGATCTTTGAAAGAAGAAGGAGATCAATATTGCCTCCTGAGGCAACTCCTACGGTCTTTTTCCCCCTAAGATCAACCTTCTGTTCCATTATAGCTGCCAGCGGAGATGCTGCGGATGGTTCTACCAGGATCTTATGTCTCTCAAGAAGCTTAAAAAGTGCATAGGCCATTGATTCATCAGATACAGTCACCAGTTGATCAACATATTTTTTGATCATTTCAATGTTCAATGTTCCAGGATTTTGAACTGAAATACCATCTGCAATTGTAAACCCTTTGCTACTTACTGTATATTCTCCTCTTTTGACAGTCTCGACCACAGAGTCACAGTTTTCGGATTGTACCCCTATGATTTTGACCTTATTGTTCATAGCTTTTACAGCCTTTGCTATACCTGATATGAGACCTCCTCCACCAACAGGAACTATGATGTTTTCCACATCTGGATGTTTTTCTAGTATCTCAAGCCCAATGGTACCCTGTCCTGCAATTATCCATCTGTCATTGAAGCCATCGATAAATGTCCTGTTTTCCTTCTGTGAGAGACGCTTGGCCTCCTGGAAAGCTTCGGCATAAGAGTTTCCATATAAGATTACTTCTGCCCCGTAAGCCTTGACTGCGTTTATTTTTGCGCTTATTGTGTAGGAAGGCATGACAATTTTAGAGGATACTTTAGCCAAGCGAGCTGCATAGGCCACCCCCTGTGCGTGGTTTCCCGCACTACAGGCTATCACACCATCCTTTTGTTCCTTACTAGATAATTTTGATATTTTGAATAGTGCCCCCCTGGTCTTGAAGGATCCTGTTTTTTGGAAATTTTCCAATTTAAAATAAATCGGTGCCCCATAAATATTTGAGAATGTGGAGGAACATTCAACAGGAGTTGAAAAAATCTTTCCCTTTAGAAATTCCTGAGCCTCCTGAATGTCTTCAATGGAAGGCTCTATAAGATTTTCATCTGACATATTACTATATCCTCTTCGAGAATATTAACCAATTTCCTCTTGATGAATCGTCTGACAGGAAACTTTCAAGCGGATTGTAATCACTTATTGTCTCGGTTGTGTGATATGTTGTGTGCGCACTTTTGCATTTAAGAGGAAATTAGATTGCTAATTCCTTTTCAGCAATTTTTCGTATATCTGAAATAATATCCTTAGCATTTTCCATAAAAAGACGCAATTTTAATTTTTCCGACTCTACGAATTTTTCATCTTTTATGGATTTCAGGTTTATTTTAACGTTGAGTAAAACGGACTCAATGGCTGCGTTGCTGAGATATCCCGCCGCGGCCGCGTCTGTTATGGCATTTTTATTTCCTATCTGACATAACCTTCTGGATAACTCCATAGTTTTATAACAGAGCTGTGCTATTTTCCAAGGGACAGATATTGCGACTTTCATTGTTCTGTTAATCTCATTTTCTCTGTGCTTCTTTTTATCATCGTTATCCTTAGGAAGTTTTCTTGCCTCCATCATTGCATTGAAAGCATTCTCATCCTCTTCCATAAATGATTCAAATTGGTTCGCATAATCCTGTGCCTTCTGACTGAGTTTCTCTAACTCGCCCTGTACCGCTTCATAGTTCTTTTTTCCCTGTGTTAATGATATAACCATTGAACAAAGAGAACTTGAGATTACACCAACGAAAGCGCTAGCCGATCCTCCGCCTGGAGCCGGTTTTGGTGATGCCAGATCCTCCATAAACATGTTATAGTCTTTCATTGTTCCCACACCTTCTTTTCAAATATCTGGTTACTCTTGAATCCGTTGAGTCTTAGATAATACTTTGCACTTTCAATGAGTGAATCCATAGGTGTGAGACCAACAATTTCTGATTCTGCTATCTCAAAACCAAATCTCTGAGCCTCCAGCCTCACAAGCTCATAGGCTCTGTAAATGGGTGTTTTTTTATAATTAGTCAAGTTCATTGATATCTGAACCATTTTCCTGTCTTCAAGGTAAAATGCCAGTGCCTTGACGAATGTCAGACCACCGTCCTTTGCTCTAAGTGCTTTTGCAATCTTCTTTCCCGATTCAATATCCTGTGTTCTTAGATTTACGTTATATGCAATGAGAAAATCTCTTGCGCCAATTATTGATGCTCCTGCAGTACCAACTTCCTGTGGGCCGAAATCCGGTTTCCACTGCTCTTTTTGAATTTCGTTCCTAATCTGTTCATACTGAAAGTTTTTATTTCTTATATTTTCAAGGTTCTTCCTCCATTCAAGTTTGGCAGCTTCACCATATAAATAGACAGGAATTCCAAGTTCTTTTGCTACTCTGGCTCCAAGTTCATTTGCCAGATCAACACACTTCTTAATATCGACCCCTGACACCGGTATGAATGGGATTACATCTGCAGCTCCAAATCTTGGATGCTCTCCCTTATGATTATCAAGATTGATTAAATGTGAGGCTTCTCTGATTCCTCTGAATGCCCCTTCCACAACTATATCTTCACTTCCAACAAAGGAAATTACGCATCTGTTGTGGTTTGCATCTTTTTCCTGATCAAGAAGCCTTATGCCTTTTACTGACAGAATTGCCTCTATTATCTTTGAAATAATTTCATCGTTCTGGCCCTCACTGAAATTTGGTACACATTCAACGATACCCATGAGCTTGTATATTATTCAAAGATAAAGCCCTAATCATTGAATATTTATGATTGATTATGATGATTTGCATTCTATGTTAATATTTTATTAATCACAAAGGTGCTATATGAGCAGATCTGATAACATAAACTTAACAGGTTTGGTGTAAACTTTAAAATACCCCCAATTACTAAACATGTTTACCGAGATTATTGGTGAGAATATTGATTACAAGTATGATAAAAAGAGATGGAAAAGAGGTTTCATTTGAACCGGACAAAATTACAAGGGCAATTTACAAAGCAATGCTATCAGTCAAGATAGGAAGCATGAAAGACGCTGAACTTCTAACTCAAAAAGTAGTTGCTTCACTGTCAAATGATTTTACCAAGCCCACAGTGGAACAGATTCAAGATAGGGTTGAAAATATTTTGATGGGCACCGAAATAGACGGGAAAAAGTTCAATGAAGTTGCAAAGTCCTACATTCTTTACAGAGAGAGAAGGAGAACTATAAGGCTCGAAAAGGAAAGGATGGGGGTAAAGGATGATCTGAAACTTTCCCTTAATGCAATAAAGGTGCTTGAATCAAGATACCTTATCAAGGATCAGGAGGGGAAAATCATAGAAACTCCTGGTCAGATGTTCAGGAGAGTTGCAGAACATGTAGGTATCATTGATGCATTGTACGATTATATATCATATGAAAAAACAGGAAAATTACCAAAAGGTGCCACAAAACTTTCCTCTATTTCTGAAACTCAATTGTCCGTGCTCAAAAATTCATTTTCCAAACTCTCTGTGGAGAAGGGAATAAAAGGAACATTCGAAGATTTTCTGGATTTCTTGTATACAAAGGGAACAATAGCTCCTAAGACCATTGATGAATTTGAGGAAATGATGACAAGTTTGGAATATGTACCTAATTCCCCAACTCTTATGAATGCAGGTGCACCACTGGGT
>JAKAYH010000225.1 GCA_021826835.1 Thermoplasmata archaeon
TCCGATCTGTTACTATAATTGGGGATATAAAAATTGGAAATGGCTGTGTAATAGGGGCCGGATCAATAGTTACAAAAGACCTGGAGGATTTTGGGGTTTACGTGGGCAGTCCTGCAAAACTCCTTAAATACCGTTTTCCACCAAATATAATCCAAAAACTGAAGAAACTTTCATGGTGGGACCTTGATGATTTAACTGTTATGTCAATTGAAAAACATCTGACTTCGGAAAATTTGCAGGAAAGTACGGAATTCCTTGATCACGCCATCAATGGTTGAATCTCAAGATCCAGCTGTTGATTTCTGTGTAATATTTTTAATAATCTCTCCACATTTCAATTAAATGGGAATGAATTCTTCCAAAGATATCACTCTTCTTATGCCAAAGCAAAATAACAGGTTTAACAACATCCATTATAATTTTAAATATTTGACAAAAGGCCTCAATGAATTTGGGTACGAAGTAAGAATTGTAGAATTAAGTGCTGACGGCACGAGCAATATCCCGGATGGATATGGCATAAAAACTGAATTAGTGAAGTATGATGAACTGCCGGGACTTCTCAAGCAGGATGGAAAATTCGTTGGCCTGGATGAATACAAATTCACCACAGAATTGGGAAAAGTCAGAAATGATAATGTATTCATGTGGGTTCATTATTTCAATGGAGCTAGCCTATACTTCAAGCAATATGTGGAATGGCCTTATATTCCAAGATTAAAGAAAACAATCAGGAAGTTGTACAGAGGATTTTTTCCTTCATATTTCCAGGAAAGGTTTCTCGGGGAATATATAGCCTGCCTTAAAGGCCACAAGACTATTGCACAAAGCCTTTGGACGGCACTCCTGTTAACTAGGATACATAACATTCCGTGCCAGGGTATTGTCTACAATCCTATTCTTGAGGAGGAATTCCCAACTTCAATTAAATTTAACTCTCGCAATAAGATCGTCCTTTACCTCAGTGGAATTTACGATACCAGGCTTGAGGAAACAGCACAGATTTTAAACCTGTTGAACAGGAGATTAGCGGACTTTGAGCTTCATAGTTTTGGAAATGAAGCCATGTCACGCAATCTTGAAGAACGTATTAACGGAAAGATAGAGTTTCACAACGGTATTTCCCGAAAGGACTTATTTAGGCTGTACTCAGAAGCAGTATTTACATTAGCCCCACAATATAATGGAAACTTCGAAATGGTGCCTGTAGAGAATCTTATAAGTTATACGCCTGTTTTGACATATCTTCAACCTTTTCAGGAAATTACAGGAAAAACCCACCTGATAGCTAATCTGAATAATATAGGCGAATCTGTTGGCCACATCCAGAACTGGATCCAAGGCAGTCAGACGGACGATCTGGAATTAATGAGAAACAAATTGCTTATGAATTTAAACTATCGCAGCGTGGCACAGAGCTTGATTGAACTTTTATTTCAAAAGTAATACGCGAAAAAGTTAAGTTGCCTTTGGAAAAAACTAATGGATTCTAGTTGATTATTCACATAAAATCCAATTTAGATTTTGATGACATCCAGTATTGAGTGCTGGATCCTTTTTACCGGAACATGTTTATCCATGAATAATTTCTGTCCCTTCTTAGCAATTTCTTTCCATTCATCACTCTGAACCACCAGCTTTCTAAACTTGTTTCTCAAATCATCTGGATTATTTATGAAAATGGCTGATTCGCCGTCAACAAAATTATCCTCAATCAGTATAGGTACCCTTTGGGAAAATAATATGGCTCCATAGCACGCAGTTTCCCAATATCGATCAGTATCCATGCCCATGCCTCTAACTGAAATTCCTGCCTTAGATCTGGAAAGTCCAGTTAGGTAGGTTTCCTTGGTTAATCCTCCATCTGAAACAATACCGGTGAGACTCCCCTTTTCTTCTTCTAGCCAATGTGTAATGTAAGAAAAGTACTGGTGCCTTTCTCCAATTGTTTTAAGGCTGAGGCAGAAGAATATGTCATTTTTCCTCTCATCATCTGGACTTTTCACAAATTTCTGAACCGGTTGAATTGTGAGTGGGAAAGGTCGGAGTTTTTTATCTATTTTATTGGCCGATGCAATTTTATATGGCAAAGATTGCAACAGATTTTTGGGAATTCCAATTTTGCGATGAATCGGAGGGAGTATCTGGGACCCGTAAAGGTGTCTTAAATACCATTTTAGGGTGTAAAAGGTCGGCAGGTTAGTGAATAATTCTCTTTTGAAATAGTACGAAATGTTGTTGTCTTTATGGATATTCCTGACAAGAAAATCATCTTCAACATCAAAAAAAACCTTTAAAGAGGAGCTTTTGTGGTTCAATATTTTTTGGAAGTTAGGATCATAAAATGACCTGGCACTGAAGACGATGAGATCAAAATCGTCCAATGCATCGAGGAGTGTATTCGAATCATAAGTGTCGGCAAGGTCCCCGTATCCTTTCCGTATGACTTGCGGAAGATAGCTAACTAGTCCACTGACTGAATTATTATCCCTTAATCCCTCGTAAATATAGTGGTTTTTCTGTATACTATGTAATAGGATCTTCAAAGCCGTATCTCCCCCCCATCAGTTGGGATGCATGATTATTCAATTTCACTTGAGAAAAACATTACTTGTATTAGCCATTTTTTGTTTTCACTGAGAATTTAGAAAAATCTTTTCATTTTAAAGTGGGAAAATAATTATAACGTGCAGAATAAAAGATGACAAGGTGAATTCCAATATGATTCTACTTCGCGGTAAATTTTAAGATTCCGGAATAATTCCCAATTAATGGTTTTATACCTTTATTTTCAGAGGCTTCCTATTGGAGCAGGAGTGCAATGATATCTATTATTTTAGCCGCTGGCTCGGGCACACGTATGAGGCCCTTGTCCAACTACATCCCCAAAGTACTTCTTCCGGTTAGGGGAAAACCCGTCCTGAGTTACCTTTTCAAAAATATGGAAAAACTTCCAGTTACCAAACATTATATCATAGCTTCCCAGCATTTAGAGACCATTGAAAGATATGTTGACAGCGTAGAACTTTCAAATGTTGAGGTTATAAGGGCACTTGGTTGGGAAACAGGTGGAGATCTGTCATTATCACTGGAGCAGATTGGCATTTCAGATGATGCGCTGGTCATGAATGGGGATATTGTTACAGATATTGATTATTCAGAAATATGGGAGACGCACAAACAACACAATGCAACCGTAACCTTGAGCGTATTTTCCTTAGCTGATAAGGAAAGTGCAAAGAGGTTTGGACAGATTAAGTTAGATAATGACGGTAGAATTTCCAGTTTTGATGAGAAGAAACCTTCTAGCTTATCCGGAGAAGTTTTGGTAAATACCGGATTCTATGTTTTCGATAAGAAACTAATCGAAAACCGTAGCGATTATCTTGTTCCAAGAAAATTCAAACTTGAAAATGAACTATTCCCGAGACTTGCAAAGGAAGGAAAACTGTATGGGGCAGTTAATAAGATAAAGTATTGGTGGGATGTGGGGACCATGGATTCTTACCTCAAAACTGAGGAATTCCTCATCAATAACCAGGGGGTTGTGCCACCGTGAATCCAGAAGCGGGCAAATTGAGAATTTCAGTTGTAGGTTTAGGATATGTGGGATTACCCTTAGCAACACTTCTCTGCAACGCGTTTGATGTAATTGGTTTCGACAATGACTTCCAAAAAATTGAAGCAATCAAAAGTGGGGCTGAAACAGTCAGTGAACCCGGACTCCCTGAATTGCTTTCAGAAGCACTGCTGAACAAAAAATTGTCTTTAACGGCTGACATAAAGGATTTGAGAAACTACGGTGTGAAGATCATTACCGTAGGAACACCTTATAATATTGAAACAGAAGCCATAGATTTTTCGCAACTCGATTCTGCAATCACACTTCTAAGGGGATCGCTTCAATCTAAAGACGTGATTATGCTCAAATCAACAGTTCCACCGGGCACAACAATGGGCCGGGTAAAATCTCTGGTGGAGAGCTTTGGATTCAAGGTCCCGGAAGATGTAGGTCTAGTATTCTCACCTGAAAGGATGATAGAAGGCCAAGCCATCAGGGACTTCAAGACTCTGCCAAAGATCATCGGTGCAACAGATCAAAGGAGTTTTTTAATTGCAACCTCCATTTTATCAGAACTTGGAGGAAAATTGGTACCCGTATCATCGCCCACAACTGCCGAAATGGTGAAAATGGTTGATAATTACTCAAGATTTGTCTTCCTCGGGCTTACGAATGAGATTGCTCTGATGTCGGAAAAAGTGGGAGTAGATGTGATAGAGCTCATAAATGCAGCCAAAGAAGATTATCCAAGAAACTCGGGTTTACTCAAGCCGGGGCCAGGAGTGGGCGGTTCCTGCTTAAATAAAGATCCATTCATCATTCAATCATTTATGAAAAGGAACGACCTCACACTGAAAATGGTAGAAGCCGCAAAGTCAGTTAATTATGGGATCGCCCGACATGTTGCCGATATTGTTAGACAATTTTCAGGAGATAGGCGAAAAACTGCTATTTTGGGAGTGGCCTTCAAGGGAGACACTAATGATACCAGATTTACAACGTGTTACGAAGTGGCAGAATACCTGAAACGCCAAGGATATGAAATTCATTTTACTGATCCTCTGGTACTAGATGCATCAAAGGAGATAATAAAGGACAAATATGATGCTATGAGAAATACAGATATTCTGTTACTGATGACAGATCATTCTGAATATAAGGACATGAACCTTGAAAAAGCCATATCGCTTATGAACCAAGATCCCTTGATTATAGACACCAGGGCC
>JAKAYH010000226.1 GCA_021826835.1 Thermoplasmata archaeon
ATGCAGAAACGAACCCTAAATTCATACCCTTTAATCTGGCTCGACAACCTGCTCTCTGTTATAATAGGATGATAGGCAATATATAAAAAAACTGCTAAAATTAGCTGGACGGGAAAGAATATTTCAATAAATCCCAAAAACTATCTTAATGGCGTAAAGGATTTTTTTGAAATTCCCCTTTCGTTACTTTACCTATGTTTTTAATCAATCTTACGTTTGAAACTGATCTCAATTGAAATAAATCTACAACTGATTTCTTGGATAAGTTGTTGAACCCATTAGGAGATAGCTCTAACATCCAGGGTAACCCATCATAGTGTGTCTTATAATCTATTATGGGTGCGATTACCTTCAAAGAAAGAATTCCAATCTCATTGCTGCTTGTAATAACACAAGGTCTTGTTTTCGTAATTTCAGCATCAACCGTCGGTGAGAGATTAACCAACCAAATTTCTCCCTGTTTCAACTTTTTCCCTCAATTGACAAAATTCTGAGAATCCATAGAATTCAGAGATGTCAGATCTTCATCAGTCTCGTAATATTTCTTTAATTTTCTTGCTTTCTCAACAATTTCCTTTTTCTTGTCTTTGATTACTTTCTCTCTAACAGCTTCAGTAAGAAACTCTGACTTATTCTTCTTGGTCTTAAGAATTTCTGATACGTCGTCAGGAATAGTTACATTAAGTCTTTGGGTTGGCACACATAATTATGTGCATTAAATATACAGACTTTTTGGCGTTTATAAAATTCATCACCCCCTCATTGATGGAGTACACTGGAATTATAATTTGAGAGAAGCCTATTCTATAAATCGAAATTTTAATGGTTTTCTTGCAACGTCCAATCATTCCTAGTAGAGCAAGTTCGGAACTAATACCATTTCCTCCACTACCTCATCAGAAGCGAAGCAATGGTATCTAATCTGGATGTGCGTCATGAGATGTAAAATAATTTCGCAAGGACTTTCTAAATAAAGAAGCAAAATGACGGTTCCTTCTTCTCTAAAAACAATGCGGATAACGCTAGAGAAATGTATATATGATGACGTATCAGGTTAATAGGTGAACTGCGGAGGGATGGAGGTAATCAAGACTTCCAAGTCTCTTAATTTTCACCTTATCAGTGCAAAATTTTGTGATAATTAATAATTGTTATAATTTATTATATAATTATATTAATAAAATAATTGAAATCCAATAGCTGAAAGGCTATCAGAATTATGAATAACAATTCTGCTTAAATATGGGCATAAATATAGAAAAAATTAAGTAGTGTTATAATTTCTATAAATGTGCACTGCCCCCTTGAATGTTCTCTCCTAGACAATATCTTAGAATCCGCGACCAGAGGAAAACAGGAGGTTTTTATAAATGGATAGTGTTGAAATGGCATTCTACAGGTATAGGTACAGAGCTGATGTGTACGATTCAACTGGGACTGAATATCAAAAGTTATTCGAAAAAATAATGATCGGCAAATACCGAACTGACTTTGTGAGAGTAATGCCTTGGGGAACAGAAGGAGATTGGAAGTGCGATGGATTTCTGCAAACATCTAAGACTGTGTATCAAGTATATGCCCCTAACGAAATGAAAGTTACCGTGACGGTGTTGAAGATTGAAAAGGATTTTAAGGGGGCATTGGAAAAGTGGGGAGATAACATGAAAAGTTGGGTCTTTGTCCATAACAGTAAAAGAGGTATTCCCCCATTTGTTCTTAATAAAATTTTAGATATAAAGAGTGCCAATCCTGATAAATCTATTTTAATCTGGGGTCCTGAAGAATTAGAAAAGCTTCTTTTTGACCTTGAAGACTCTTTTTTGACTGACTTGTATGGCTATATGCCCACTAGAGAGGATTTAACTGGAATGAGAAACAATGACATAAAAAAAGTAATAGAACAAATTTCACGAACTGATGGAGTAGAGACTCAAGGGATGTCACCGGTTTCTTCACGAAAACTCTATGTAAACAATTTAAGCGAAGAAGTAAGGAGTTTAATCAAGATTGGATTGACAAAATCTGAAGCAGTAAATAGCTATTTTTCTAGAAATTATGATGCTAAATTGGGAGACAAGATTGCTTCTACATTCAATAAAAAATATGAAGAACTAAAAACTATGGAATTATCACCTGATGACATTTTTGTAAAATTGCAGGAATTCATCTCTCAAGGAACAACCATGAGTGCAAAAGAACAAGTAGCTTCATTGGCAGTGCTAACCTATTTGTTTGAAAGGTGTGATATATTTGAAAATGAACAGAAGGAGATGAATTAAATTGATATTCCCCACAAAACACATGTCAATTAATAGGTCCATATTGGTGGTAGGGTCAAACTTACTTAAATATACAGAGAACCCTAAAACGGTGTCACAATTGTGGGAATCAATTTCCAAAGGTAGGAAAACGAGTATAAGTTTTGATTGGTTCATATTAGCCCTAGTTTGGCTATATCTAATAAACGCCATAGACTATAAGGATGGGAAAATTTGGAGGGTAACTAAGTGATACGAAAAATATACAGTGACTTGCCTACTTTCAAAGAAATAAGATTTAACAAAGGGCTAAACATAGTTTTGGTTTCTAAAACAAATGATGCTTCTGACAAGCAAACTAGGAATAAAGCTGGAAAAACTAGTTTGACAGAACTTATACATTTAATGCTGGGGGCAGATGTAAACAAAGACTGTCTGATTTGTGAGAACAAGTTATCAAGAAATATTTTCGGTATGACGTTTGACTTAGGAGAGGAAACCGTCAATGTTGAACGAGCTTGCTTTGCACGATCGAAAGTGATTTTCAACGAAGATCGATTCCCCAATTGGCCTATTCAGCCAAAATGGGACCCAGAATTAAACAAATTTATCATTAGAAATGATTATTGGAAGGAATTACTAGGTCACTTCATATTCGATTTGCCGTTTCACGAAAATAAGAAAGACAAACTTAGTTTTACAACAACTTTCCGATCTCTAATTTCATATTTTGTAAGGCGTGAAAACGAAGGTGGCTTCAGAGAACCTGAACTTAACTCAGTAAGCCAACAACTTTGGGACTCGCAGATGGCTATTTCACTCTTAATAGGATTTGACTGGAATGTTCCTTATCAATTCCAACAAATAAGAGTAAGAGAAAAGACTGTTAGGGAACTGAAGAGATTATTGTCCGGACAGGAGGAACTCCAAGATTTTGATTCTATTGGTGACTTGAGAACTAAGGCAGCAGTGACTGAAAGAAGTGTAGACAAACTTCGGAAAGAATTAGAAGCATTTAGAGTTTTGGAGCAATATCATGAGCTAGAAAGTGAAGCAAATTCTCTAACAATGAAAATTTCACAATTACTAGATGAAGATTTACTTGACAAAGAGTACCAGACCACAATGATGGACTCACTGAATTCAGAGGAACCACCCGACACGGATGAGATAATAGGAATTTACAAAGAGGCCATTTCAGAGGTCCCATCAATGGTTAAAAAGAAATTAGAAGATGCTAGAACTTTCTATGATGCAATAGTAAACAATAGGAGACTCTACCTAGAAGGTGAAATCTCCGAACTTGAAAGAAAGATTGAAACCAGAGATAAGGCAATTGCGGAAAGTGAAAGAAGAAAATCAGAAATACTGAATATTTTGAATTCCCACGGGGCACTTGAACAGTACTCTGCATTGCAGTTAGAATTGTCTCGTCAGAGAGGAACACTCGTGAATATCAATAGTCGGATTAAAATGCTAGAAGAACTCTCTGAGACAAAAAGTCAAGCCAAACTAGAAAGAGCAAAGCTTGAGTTGTTATTAAAGAAGAATTACAACGAACAAGCAGACACTTACAAGAAAGCTATTGACAAATTCGAAGATTTCTCATCCCAATTTTATGAGAACCCAGGCAGTCTAGTTATAGAACCAACTTCAAATGGCCCAAAATTTAGTGTTAAGATTCAAGGTGAGAGGAGTAAGGGGATAAAAAACATTCAAATTTTTTGTTTCGACATGATGCTTATGGAAATAATGCGAAGTCGTAATACTGGTCCAGATTTCTTAATTCATGATAGCCATTTATTTGATGGTGTCGATGAACGACAAGTGGCCACTAGCCTGAAAGTAGGAATGGAAACAGCAAAAAGGCTAGGATTTCAGTATATTGTGACCATGAATTCTGATGTATTCCCAGATAAAAGTGTAATAGGTACTGATTTCAGTGAATATGTGTTACCAGTAGACCTAAACGATAAAACAGAAGTTGGAGGATTATTTGGGTTGAAATTTTAAATCATACTCGAAATGTCTAAACTTTCTTGTTATATTCAGAAATAACACCCCAATTTAATATAAATATTGAGAATGTGTGCTATTCCTTAATTTTTTTCCCTAAAGGGTTCATCATTCCTCTCCATAAAAGAGATCAAATGTATCACTATACGCTTATTTTCTTTGGTGTCGTAAGAGTCAACGTGTAGATGTTAAATGGTTTTCCCATTTCCAAGTGGTTCATAATAGGGATTTGTGTGCCCTTTGAAATCATATGTTTTGTGGTCAGGCAGCTTCTTTGTGTTGCCATTGTGAAACCTTGGCTATCCTATGAATCCATCTTCAATTTCTTTCTACTGAAGAGAATACGTTCCTTTCTGGCACGCCAATTCTGTATCTGTTCAAGTTAGTCTTAATTACCTCCCTCTCTCATAGATAAAATGCGGAGGGCCGGATTCGAACCGGCGAACCCCTACGGGAATGGACCCTAAATCCATCGCCTTTAACCTAGCTCGACAACCTCCGCAGCGTCTCTG
>JAKAYH010000227.1:0-4475 GCA_021826835.1 Thermoplasmata archaeon
CGGCACAATATATCCTCCCTCTCCCTGAATTGGTTCCACCATTATGGCAGCCAGATTCTCAGGAGGGGCATACATTTTGAAAGTATACTTCTCAATGAAATCCAGTGTCAATTCTGTGAGTTCCTCAGGATTTTCATATCCATCAATATTAAACACATTTCTGTATGGATTTGGGAAAGGAACATGCTCAACGCCTGGCATGCTTGGGAATAATCCCTTTCTCTGAATGGCCTTCGATGCTGTGAATGAAAGTGCACCCTGACTTCTACCATGGAATCCTCCTATAAATGCTATAAATCCCTGTTTCTGCTTGTTGATTTTTGCAACTTTAATTGCAGCCTCGTTGCTTTCAGTTCCACTGTTTGTGAAAAAAACCTTCTTGCTGAAATTTCCTGGGGCGATCTCCTCAATTGCTCTTGCTGCATCAACCTGTTCTTTATAGTAATAATCAGTTCCTGCAAAGTGCCAAAGTTTCCATAGCTGCTCTTCCACCTTCTTTGTAATGTATGGATGAATGTGCCCCATGTTGTTAACGCTGATACCAGCTGCAAAATCTATGAACACGTTATCATCAACATCTTCAACGAAAACACCCTTTGCTCTCCTGGCTACAGCCGGTAATGACTTGGTTGTTGTGGCAAGAAATTTTTCATCATCCCCTATGATCTTCCTTGCATTTGGCCCCGGCAACTCTGTTTTTAGGATAATTTTTTGGATTACATCATCTTTAATTTCACTGTTTATTTTTTGCATAAAAATCCCTTTTAAACTATGTCTAATAAAAATATATAGGTTTGTGAATGTAAATCGAACTATAATTACGAATATCGTATATTGTATCTTTGGATATAATTTAAGCAATTGATCTTTGATAATGAAACAGCAATTATTATTAAGAAATTGTAAAGTATTTTAGAATGAAACATATTTAAGTTTTAGATGAGGCCGAATAAGCATCAGGAAGTTTCTGGTTTTTATCAGGATGAAATTACCGACCGGGAATTTTATAAAAAACTGGCGTTAATAACCCGAGAAAAAAACATTAAAGATAGCCTTGTCAAATTGTCAAATATTGAGAATGAGCATGCTCAATTCTGGAAAAAAATTGCTGATAAAAAGGGGATTTCACTTGATTCGGTCAAGGTGAAGAAGGTCAAGATCAGGTTACTGATATTCCTCAGTCGGATCATAGGGAGAAACCTTACAATAAATATACTGGAAAAGGGCGAAATAGAAAGCATTTACAAATATAGAAATTATATTGAAAGCAAAGATGCTGAAGGGACTGAAAAAAATGAAATTTCAAAAATAATCAATGAAGAGATCAATCACGAGGAGACATTTCAATCGTTCAGTCCGGACAAGGACGAACAGCTTGAAGATAGCAGGGGCATAATTTACGGCATGAGCGATGGTCTTGTTGAAATACTTGCAGCAATTGCAGGATTGTCAGAGATAATTGGCAATCATATTTTAGTTGCACTCTCCGGATTGGTTGTTGCCATTGGTGGAACAATCAGCATGTCTTTGGGAGCATATCTAGCTAGAGTATCAGAATCAGAATACAGGATATCCCTTTTCAAAAAAGAGCAAATAATTAAGAAAGGTTCCAAAAGAACTGATGACATAAACAAGGAGAAGGCTAAATCAAGGAAGGCCGCCTCGGTTGTTGGTGTATCATATATTATGGGAGCAGTAATTCCCATTATCCCCTTTCTATTTTTCACAAATTTTATAGCACTCATAACATCTGTGATACTAGTTGCAATAGCTCAGGCTATATCCAATTCTATTGTAGCACTTTCACTTAACACAAATATTTCAAAAGCCGCAGGGAGAGCTGCAATTTTATCTCTTGCTGCCGCTTTTATCACATATTTCGTTGGATTTGCCTTCCATCAATATATGAATATATATATACCATAAAATTTCAAGAAAGGTTTTATTATCAGATTGTATCTTTTATAAATTGTCACTTTCAATTAAAGCAAATAATTTAACAAAAGAATTTGGAACCTCAAAAGCCTTGGACAACATAAATCTGGAAATAAATAGTGGGCAGGTTTTTGGTATTCTCGGGCCAAACGGATCAGGTAAGACAACTTTTCTCAAAATTATTGCGGGTGTTCTCGAATCTACCTCAGGTAATGTATTCATAAATGAACTCGACACAAATAAAGACAGAGATATGGTTAAAAAAATTGTGGGGTATGTACCCGAAACGCCAACTCTTTATGAGTCTTTAACTCCAAGGGAGTTTCTCAATTTCGTCGCATCAGTGAGGGAAATAAACGAATCTAAATTCAAGGAAAGGGCTGAGAACTTCTGCAATGCCTTTGGTCTAACAGATAACCTTGATGAGCCCATAGGTTCGCTTTCCTTTGGAACAAAGCAAAAAGTTGCTGTAATAGGAGCTATGCTTCACGATCCTGAAGTATTGGTACTTGACGAGGCGATGAATGGCCTTGATCCAAAAAGCTCAAAGATTTTGAAGACCCTCCTAAAGGATTTTGCTTCCAGAGGAAGGTGCGTTATCTTCTCAACACATATAATGGAGGTTGCAGAAGATCTCTGTGACCGACTTGCCATATTATACAAAGGTAAGATTATTACGGAGGGGACTCTGGAAGAACTCAAGGGCGGTTCCAAAGATCAGAATTTAGAGGATATTTTCCTTGGAGTCACTGGCCAGAACCAGATAAGTGAGATTGTGGAAAATCTTAAAGAGGCAATGAAAAATTGAAAAAGATTGATTTCTTTCTTAGTAAAAGATTAATGATTGAGCAGAGATATCAGGCTCTTAAATCAAATCAAACCTTTCTGAGAAATGTTCAGAGATCAAAGAATCCTGGAAAATATGTTGAAAAGTTTGTCCTTCGTTCCTATTATGGTATATGTTTCTTCTTTACGCTATTTTCCCTGCTCATATCTGCTGAATATTTGATAGATGGAGCAACCGGTTTTAAATCATTCACTGAAGGACAGATAGGATTTGTTATTTTTCTATATGCTCTTGTTGTGAGCGCATCCAGCAGCTTTTTCTTCTTGAGTTCCCTAAATTCTGAAAGACTGATTGAACCACTCACCATAATGCCGGTGGAGATTAGCCCATTTATGATCTCCGTATCATGGTTTATGTTCACGGGTTCAGCAACATTTTTCATCATATTCCCGCCCCTTATAATTTCAGTATTTTTCTTTCATAACTTCCTGAGTTTATTATTTGGATTCCTGTGGGGAGGCATATTAATATTCACTGGATTTTCACTTTCATCCCTAATTTATGTATTTCTCAATTCCAGAAAGACTTCAACAGGAAAGAAAATGAGAAGTGGATTGACTAATGCTTTGAAGCTTCTTGCATTTATTGCTGTTTTCTCAATTTTTGATCTAAGCCTTTATTTTCCTCAATTTGTTACATATATTTCACCAAATCTTTATGGTACGGTGAAATATTTTATACCACTTCTGGGACTAAGATATATTGTTTTTAATAGCAGCCCAACATTTCATGCATTAATATATTCTTCAATTTCCACAGGAATATATGTATTGCTTGCGTTTTTATTATTCATATTTTCATCAAATTCCATAACAAAACTAATGATGGAGAAGGTAAACATTACCAAGAATACCTTTGCAAATACAAATAAAACATTTAAAGTCAAATCCAAAAGGAATGCTCTGGTAGAGAAAGATATTAAGATTGTTACACGGAAAATGCAGAACCTCACACTAATGCTACTTCCGTTGTTCTTTACCCTTCCTACTGTTTTTAGTATTTACGCAACCGGTTCTATCGGAACCTTGAATGCATCCAGCGCCTATCTTGGTCTTCTTTCACTTCTCATAATTTCAGCCTCCTTCTATTCCATGCAACTAATCATTTCTGAAGGCGATGGCCTTGAGAATTTACGAATACTTCCTATTACCAACTGGGATATAATAAAATCAAAGCTAACGACTGGACTGATCATTTTCAGCCTTTTTTCAATTCCAATCATAGTTATTCTTGTTGGAATAGGCCTATACCGAATAACTTTGGATATGCTCATAGAAATTGACCTCGCCATAGGATATATTTTTGCGAGCATCATCTCTCTAAGGTGGCTTATGAAGAAGATCCCAAAAGATGCCATGACGGTGAACTTCTATTCATTCAATGGAAGTCTTGGCATAATTTTCCTTTTTGCAGTAACCGCAATATCTGCTGGAATTTTTCCAATAATGGCTATTTTGATATACACCTTTCTTGCATCCTCCATATTCAGCAATTCATTTGAATTCCTTATGTTAATTTTTATTTTCAATATCATCGCATTATATCTCCTCACTTCCCGTTATGAAAGGTAGGAGCCTAAAATCTTGTATGGAAACTTGATGACACGGATTTATGTGAGTGGACATCAAAATAATTTTTTTCACCATTCCCTCCTAAAATCACTAACTGCATATGTGTTCTTAATTTGAACGGT
>JAKAYH010000227.1:4485-4784 GCA_021826835.1 Thermoplasmata archaeon
TCACTTCCCGTTATGAAAGTTAGGGTTTTCATTTCATTCCCAAGTTATTACATATCAAGTTTCTTGCGAATCTCTACCAAGCAATTTTCCCATAATTCTAGGATGATCCCCCTTTTTTTGATCATGCTGATCTGTTTTTCAAATTAGCATAAGCTCCCTAGTTCCAATTTGCATATGGGAATATATTCCGTTTAGATTTTTCGCATACATTGCCTTTACTGAATTGGGTAAAGGAATTGAGTGAGCAACGCTTCTGCCTCTCTCTAATGAAATTTGAAGCATGGAGGCTTAAATATATT
>JAKAYH010000228.1 GCA_021826835.1 Thermoplasmata archaeon
GGTACCTTCCTGCCTGTCGCATAAACCAGACTGGAATATTATCAGACAAACCACTTAAAGCGGATTTATACTCGCTAATATGCATATATTTCACGGCGTAATTCTTCTCATTGTTCTTGGATACGGGATTGCATCACGGATGCTTTCAAGACCACATATCCACCAAACAAGTCTGTCCATTCCCAGTCCGAAGCCAGAATGCGGAACACTTCCGTACTTTCGTAAGTCGACGTACCATGAATATGCAGATGGATCTAAATTCATTGCTTTCATCCTTTCCTGCAGAACTGACAGCTCCCAAATTCTTTCTCCGCCACCGATTATTTCTCCGCACCCTTCTGGTGCAAGTAAATCATGGCATAGGATCTCTGAAGGATTATCTGGGTCTGGACGGTGATAGAATGCCTTCAATTCGATGGGGTAATGTGTCACGAAAACCGGTTTGTCAAAGTGTTTAGTGATTTCCCTTTCCTCATCTGCACCAAGGTCATCCATATATTTCAGATTCATTCCCCATCCCTGAGCCTTCTCTATCAGGTCTTTGTATTTTATTCTTGGAAAAGGAGATTTGACTAGTTTAAGCGGTGCGGTGTCTCTTTTTAGAATTTCAAACTCTTTCTCATTTTCAGAAAGGCATCTTTGGACGATATAATCAATCATTTTTTCCTCGATAGACATCATTTCTTCATTTCCTATCCAGGCAACTTCGCCTTCTGCATGCCAATATTCTGTCAGATGCCGCCTTGTCCTCGACTTTTCCGCGCGAAAACTTGGTGCTATAGTAAATACTTTCTCCAGACTGAAAATCATGGTCTCAAGGTAGAATTGGGAGCTCTGTGTGAGGTATGCCTCCTGATCAAAGAATGGTACCTTGAAAAGTGTGGATCCACCTTCTGTGGCAGTAGAAACCATCATTGGACCCTGAACCTCATAAAACCCTTCGTTGTAAAAGAAATCTGAAAAAGCATGAAATATATTGGATCTTATCTTGAGCATGGCAGTAAATTCCTGGCTTCTTACCCATAAATGCCGGATATCTAAAAGAAACTCTTCTGATTTATCCTTGGTTATCGGAAATGACTCGTTTCTCTGATATATCTTCGCATCAGTGACCTTTATTTCATAACCTGAAATGCTCCTCTCGTCCTTATACACTGTACCGGCTAATTCAAGGCTGCTTTCAATCGTCAGGTTTTTCAATTTATCGTAGATTTCACCATTAAGTTCATCCTGTTTCGCAGTGCACTGGATTATGCCTGTTGAGTCCCTCATCACAATAAATGTAATTTTCCCACTTGACCTTGTTCTATAGACCCACCCATGTATTTTTACAGTCTGGTTTAAAAGATTCCCGGACAGAATTTCCGCAATTGAGTTCATTCAGATGGGGATATTAAAAGACGGAAATAAGTTTTAACACTGTTTTCTTATTTTTTTAAAAATTTTTCCCTGAAAAAAGAGGCCACAGTATAATCAGTAACTTTAAATTTCAATTCTACTGGATATGTGAATATATCCGGTAGTTCAGAATCAATCATAGTTGAAAGTTCCGTTTTCCTTAACTCATACAACCCTCTAACATACATAACCTCAGCTACCCTTTTGCTTCCCATCTGGTATTTAACCTGCGAACTTGCAATCTGAATTATAGAATGAAGAAATGGTTTGTACCTTTTATCACTGAATCTCCAGACAGTTTCGAGCCTGGTATGTATCTCCCAGAATCTTTCCTGGGCAGACAGGATTTCTGATTCTAATAGCGACAGTTCGATTTGTTTTATCGTGGGATTGGGCAAATGAATTTCTTCAACTAATTGTCGTACATCTATCAGGAAAAAATGCGATCTGATCTTTGATAAAACCTTTGAGAAATTATCAGTACCGACATCTATCTCAGTAGACTTGGTTTTCTTCCTGATTATTAAATGTGAGCAATTGAGGTCGACGAAGATTTCTTTTGAGACATCGAGGCTTTTTACCTCAAAGATGAACCTATCTTCCATGATTTATCATCAAGAAAGTGTTGAGACCAATATAAACTCTCAAAAGTAATTCTACTGAGAGAACCTTAACGAAGCAGGTTAAATTTAAGAGTATGTTGCTATTTCGCAGTTTGCAGATCAGGATAGGTGGCAGAGCGGTTATGCGTGGGACTGCAGATCCCATATAATAGGGTTCAACTCCCTACCTATCCTCTTTTTAATATAAAAATCAGTTAATACAGTTATTCGGGTGTAATTTCCAAGTTCTGGTACGTCGGTATTCAATATATAGGGATAAAAAGATTAATATGCACATTCATGTTTTTCTCTCAGCTAGTTTTGAAAGATAGACCTCTTGATCAACAGCAAACACAAGTGAAAAGTATAGGGGAGTGCCGATGATCAGTTGCAATAGTTCCTCAAAAACGCAAACCGAGTTCATGAAAAATAAGGAATGGAATGATTCATTCATCCAATATTATCTTAGTGAAAGAAAATTCGATTGGAAAGATGTGGAACTTGCAATTTCAACTTTGACTAATGATATTTCCCTTAGGACAAAATTAGAAGAAATCGCTAAGAAGCAGCTTGAAGGCGATAGAGGTTCCATAGGTACGTTAGGCGAAGCGCATTTAAGTTATATGCTTGAAAAGAAGAGAAATATCATTTTAACAAAGGCAGGGTGGAAGGATTCACCATTTGACGTTGTAAAAGGCACAGACTTAGTTGGAGTATGTCTTCAAGATCTACTGATAGTCTTAGTTCAAGTTAAGACTAGACCGAAGGACTCGGCAAGACCGTTTACAATTCGTGACCTTAAGGATGATATTTCATTGAAGAAATTGGAGCCAAGCTTTCTGAAAAGATTCGGGTCTTCATCCTATGCCACTGTTGTATCCACCTTTGAGAGGTTGAACAGATTACACAGATCTCCTCCAAGCAATGGAGTTTCTAAGATTAGAGATGATGTTTATATGAGACTGGGTGTCATTCTGACGGGAAATGCTGAATTCTGGGGAAACATTGATGATGCAGACCCCGGTGATTCCAGTTCGACGAGACCGTGTCAGCTGATTCTATATGTAATTGAAGATTTATCTTCAAAATTAGGGCAGATCACTGCGTTTGAAATTCGTATAAATGATCTAGTTGCGGAGAAACGAATTGTTTGAAAGAATAAAGTCTCTTATGGAAAGGCTTCAGAACTCTTACGAAAGCAAGAATGTGGAAGAGACCATAAGACTTCATTCTATGGCGATTAAGGAAGGATTGAATCTTATTGTTGAATCCGATTCGGAGTTCAAAGAGAGCGATGCACTCACTTCAGTTTGGTCCGATATAGGAACGGAGGGAGCCGCCGCACTTTTGAAATCGGTTGAATTAGCAGAAAGATATGACTCTGAAGGGAAAGTTGTGCCAATGATTGACCGTGTTTTTTTACTCAATCTTGCTGCAATTGAAAATTATCGATGTGGCAGACACGGGATAGCTGCTGCAGTCATTAGAAGGGGGGATACAAAAGTGCCAGAAACCTATTCCAAATCCCCCACTGGCAGGATTGTTAGTTTGCTTCGCTCATTTTGCACTGGAAATCTCCAAGAAACTTGGGATACATGTGAGACTCTGAAGAGAGAAGTCACAGATCAGCTATCAAATTTAGGTGCTAATGACTCCGTTACCGATTCAGTTACAGTTCAACTGCTTCTGTCATTATCAAGCGTGGTAGAATTGCTACTTACATTACGGAGACATTTAGAAACTGGAGATCAAGTTCCAATTATTAAGGAAAAGTGGTTGAGCAACATAGTTAAGTTCAGCCAAAACTCAGGGGATGGAGAATATCAGCTGTTTGCAGAGTCGTTTGTTAGAGCATTCAGGAGTTTGGAGAAACTATCAATATGGAATATCCGGGGAATCTATCTGGGTGAAAATAACGTTGACAGCACTTTCATGTCTTGGGCAAGACACAGAGTGGAATCCGGCATGCCTTTCCTCTTTCCCAGTCAGTACGAAGCATTGATTTCCCACAAGTCTCTGTTACATAATCAGGAACTAATTACAATGCCAACAGGCGGAGGAAAAACTCTAGTTTCTGAAGTTTTCATCGTATTGTCACAGATAAAGTCACCAGAAGAGAAGTGTTTATATATAGTTCCAACCCGTGCGTTAGCTGCAGAAAAAAGAGATGACCTTACCAAGGCATTGTCATGGGCTAATTCTCCATTCTCTGTTTGTCAAATGACAGGAGATATAGCTTTTGATGTGAAAGATGCTTTAGCTAAGAATAATGTAATAGTTCTAACACCCGAGAAATTCGACATCTTAATGAGAAATCAATTTTACGGAAATAGAATCTGCGCACTGGTGGTAGACGAGTTCCACACTATCAAGAGCTCTTATCGTGGAATAAAGTTGCAACTTTCTATTAAGAGGTTTCAAAAGAATTTTCGTGCATCTGTCTTGTATATAAGCGCTATTCTGAGAAACTCTGACTTATTATCATTGAGCAAATGGGTCAATTCCCCCGATCCGTTTTCTACAGAGTGGAGACCTACCCCGTCCAGAATAGGAGTGGTTTCAGTTAACGATAGACCCACTTCAATTGTGTCTTTCAACGATGGAACTTTTAAGGAGATTCCAGATTTGGATGGAATTAGAGTCGATGCGGGCAACAAAGTAGGTATAAAAATAGTGAAGACATTCTTGGAGACAGAACATGATCAAGTTCTGCATTTCAATCTAACATGGAGAACTTACAAGAGAGGAGAGAACCGGCTGATCGAACTAGCTAATGATCGGA
>JAKAYH010000229.1 GCA_021826835.1 Thermoplasmata archaeon
GTAGCGTGAACTTTCAGCTTAAAAGCCAGTGAGATTATATCTTCATTTCCCTTTTGCTTCCCGATAAAACCAAAGGTTCCAAGCCTTAGTTCATCCGTCTTTACAGATTTTTCGATATTAATATTTTTATAAGTTAATACGGGAAGAATGGAATATTGCTCTATGTGATCTTGTTCTGCTATTTCTGGAGACCGATAGGTGACTATGAGCCCCCTGTCAATCAACCTTTTTAGGGGATCTGAAATCTTTCTTAGACTTCCATGGTTTTCGAGTATTACTTTGGTGTTCCGATTCACAAGCAATGTAATGTCTTCAAGGAGTTTTTCAAAATGCCGGTAACCTGGATGATATTCAACTACTACAAATGAACTTTGAACTGAGTTGACAGTATCAGTCAAATTCACCGTCATACCATACTCTGTTTCCAGCCTCTCTTTGAGGATTTTAGAGTGTACATATATTCCCTCTTCCCTCCCAGTGTAACATATGATATCCAGCCCTTTCGGTGGCAAATCTTCAGTTTCCGTATTACCTGCCTTGAATACATGCAAACTGCTGTTTTCTAAACTTCCATTTGCCTTACTAAAATTAGGAATTCTTGATGTAATCTGACTCAACGCGTTGGGCGGAACATTTTCTGCTGAAAGTTTACCATTAATGGTAAAATTGCTGGTTATAATTGCTCCACTTCCCTGAGTGTAATTATAAAGGTTCTCATCAAAATCCGGATTACTAACTAAAATAACCTTGAAAAAATGAAAAGGAAAATGCAATTTAAAGTCTTTTTGATAAAAATAACGAACCTCTGTGTAACAGGGATTGTTGTAGACATTTCTATTATTATCAATCAAGTACAATTTTTCGTATCCCTGACCACAAAGATGAAGGCACAAAGCAAGATTTTTCGAACCAATAAAGAGAATTCTGTCGGTCTTCAGGATATTCAATTCAAGCATTATTTCTTCTAATTTTTTTGAGTTATCGTGAACAACCGTGGATAAATCTGACAACGCCTATCTTTATTTATAATATGGTTAATATCTTTACGTTTGTTATTGTTGTTTAAGTTCGCATAAATACAGTGAATAAAAGTGTAAACGTCTTAGCTCGGTTGCTATAGGTTGCGCCTTTGATGCCGGCTGAATCAATGGCATTACTCCACCCAGTACCCTGTGAATCAGGAAGTTCAGGTTTTTAACTTGCTTTTGACACTTACTTTTCCATATACTTTTGCTGTCTCCACTGCCATTCTTTCAATGGAATATTTCTTGGAATACTCTATTAAATCAGATGAACCATGAAGATGATCGAGAGCAAAGTAGATGTTTTTTCTAATGGAATTAATTTCAAGGTTACAGTAAAACGCTTTGTCAGCTAAAGTTTCTCTGAAAATGTCAAGATCATTTACAAGGACATTAGTACCACAAGCCATAGATTCAATGGGAATAGAGCCGAAACCTTCACCTTCGGAGAGATATACAACCAAGTCAGAAGATGATAGGAGATTTCTAAGATCAGCCTGTTTCAGTTCGCCCGCTATTTGAACATTTTTTAGGGTACTTGCCGTTCGTGCTATTGATTTATACCTTTCGGCCCAGGCATTAACAGGTCCAGCTATAACCAATTTTACGTCATTCATCCCCTTCACGGCTTCAATTAACAAATCAAATCTCTTTCTTGGGTTAAAGTCCCCAACCATTGAGATCAATTTCTGGCTTCCTCTTTCCGGAACGTTTATTTTCTCCGGGTAAAAAATATCGTGATCGATAGATTGGGGAACAACATCAATTTTATCAAGTGAGATTCCAAAATGTTCGTGAATATACTGCTTAAGGGAATCTGTAAAAACGATTATTCTTGGGACTTTCTGTATGTTCTTAAACGTCAGAAAATATCCTAATCTTCTGTAAGCCGAAGTAGAATAGGTAAGATTCATTTGTAGTGGAATTAAATCATGAATTGTAACAACATTGGTTTTCCTGTTAACCACATTTATAGATGTTGAGTGCACGACTTCATCTTCCGGATTCTTGAACCAGGTCCCAATGAATTGTGAGATTGCCCCACCCAATGGTTTTCCGAACAAAGAGATTTCTCGCTTTTCTATTCTGATTTCTTTTATATCTGTTCCAATCGCTTTAAGACCCTTTATGAGTCTAATAGAATAATTCTCGGTGCCAGTGTGTGTTTTGGAATGCGAATAGATTAGTGTAACCATTAGATTTTCACCATGTAGAAAACCTCTATGAATTCTTGATACTCAAATCTCACTTTAAACTTCTATTGTATGAAGTGGGCATATAATAAAATTTTACATTCACCTTGAATATCTGAGAGACCGGTGGACTGAGATAACATAGATAAAGAATACGGGAACCAGGTAAGAGTATTTTCTTAATATTGAAAGAACGGACCACAACAAAAGAGGAGAATTTTTGTGTTTTATAGCTAATTCTAGAGCGAACCCGAGATCATAGAGAGATACGCGTTTGTGCTTTACGCCGGAGTAAAAATATGACATTAGCTCAGAATGTAACAGTTCTGCTTCTAGAACCTCACTTAGATGCGGACTATCTAGATTCTTATATAAATTCTCTAAAACTAATTCGCTACGAAAATAAAAATCACCTTTGTTAAGTACGTATTCCTTGAATTCTGAAAATATAACAGTGGTACTTTCATGTATGCGATAATATGTTAAGGGAATCTTTTCAAAAAAGAGTTTTCCGTTATTGCAAGCCGATATAAAAAAAAGGACGCGATCAAGAGAAGCATTTGACGTTTTAATAACGTCCAATCGTTCAAGTAGGACTGATCTTCTGCACGATATGGCACTAACATACCAGTCAAGCTTGAATCTAGTTAGTTCCCGCTCGTAGGCATTCATATCTTTAGTCTCCACAATTAATTGAGATTTGATATTTTCCGAGAAACCCTTAGAAAAGGTCTTGTCCGTATCATTAACAGCAACAATAGAATTATGCATATAGACTATAGATTTATCAGCGAAAATTTCGGCGACTCTGGACAATTTCATTGGAAAAAAAGCGTCATCGTCATCCAGAAATGATATAGCTTCTCCCTCTGCATTCTCAATACCGATAGCCAACTTGGCTCCAAAGCTCTTTTGTTCAGTGTAAAACAGCCTCACACCATTTTCTGATAGAAAATTATCTATCACTTCTTCCTTGAAATTTTTAACTACCAGAACCTCGAACGCATTTCTGTCAGTTTGTTGATTTAAGACTGATTTTACGGCACCGATTAAATACTGCCGTCTATCATGCGCTGTAATTACCACAGATATGAGCACTGAAAATCTATTAAGTATTGCTTGGTTAAAATAAAAGTTTTTAAAAAAAAGATTTAATATTGAGATGATGAATTCAGCGCTATGAAGATACTTTTGTCAGGACATAGGGGGTTTATAGGTACTCAAATCTTTGATTGGTTAAATACATCCGGATATGAATTTACGGGATTTGATAAGGATGAAAAAATACCCAGTGACCGTTTCGATATAATCCTGAACTTCGGAGCTCGGACTCTTATCAGAAAGTCCAGGGAATTGCCATATGAATATTTTCTTGATAATCTGGACTTAACTCTAAAACTGCTCGAAAAAGCGAGAAAAGAGGATTCAGTGATAGTGTACCCAACTTCAGGTTCAGTAATGGAGCCAACCAACCCTTATTCACTTTCCAAAAGACAGGGAGAGGAATGGATCAAATTATATAACAAAATGTACGGGGTTAGATTTTACATCTTAAAACTGTATAATATCTATGGAGAAACCAGCACAAAAGGAGCTGTTTACTTGTTCTCTAAGGCAGCAATCCGAGGAGAACCGGTTGTAATTTTTGGGGACGGGACGCACAAACGGGACTATACCCACGTATCTGACGTTGTTAGATTTGTTTCATCTATTTTGTCTAATACCGTGGAGCCTGGTTCCTATGAAGTTGGAACAGGCGTCGGAACATCCGTTTTGGAACTTATCTCTATGATTGAAAAGGAGTGCGGAACAAAGCTGGTAAGAGAAAAGAGAGATTTCATTGTTCAGGAAGCAGATGATCTTCATTCTAAATCACCGATAATGCAAAACATGATTCAGCTTCCAGAAGGAATTAAACGCGTTCTGGAAATGCTGCAAAAATCTTAACTAATTTATGTCTTTTTAACCCAACTTTAATTTTAAATGAATTATGTTCTTTTATCTTTTTTACATTATTCTATTCCAGAGAAATTAAATGTTTTATCTATCCATCTTCCCCGCTACAGGTTTCCCGCATTCAGGACAGAATTTAGATCCTGATGGAATTACTGCCCCACAGTTTTCGCAGAGTTCTGGAAGTTGTTCATTCTCCCTTTCCCCTATCTCACCCTCTGCGACGTTTCCAATCTGGCTCCTCACTATTGGCTTTCCGGAGTTCTTTTTCTGGTTGTCTTTTCCGTAGTAGACGTAACCGATATTGGCTGTGGGTGCTTTTGCCCTGGCCATCTCAAGCTCGCGCTTCTTGTCGTCCTCAATGGTCCTGCGATTCTCATCGTTTATGCGCCTCTTGTATTCGAGAGCCCACTGCCGCACGCTTTTCTCCCACAATTCTGGATTGGATACCGTGAAATCCTTTGACTGCAGGGAAGCCCCCTCATAATATTTTATTGAAACTATTTTTTTCTTCGCCATCTTCAGGCGCGGAATTGCTTTTCCAACATCGTCAAGGCTGTCAAGTTTAACCTCCAAGTCCACGAGTGATGGTGCAGCCCTGAAGATGCCTCT
>JAKAYH010000230.1 GCA_021826835.1 Thermoplasmata archaeon
TCCGATCTGTATTGATGTTTGCCATATATGAATCCTCCATTTTCCTCCCCTCCAATGAAGGCGTTATTTTCAATCATGGCTCTGGAAACAATTGGAGCCCCAACCTTTGTTCTTACTACCTTAGCTCCGTTTGCTTTGGCGACAATATCTATGGCATTTGAACTGCTCACCGGCGTTACAACAACATCTCCTCTCTTGAGGAAAACCTTAGAGAATAGTGTAAGAGTCGTGTCACCGTCAATAAAATTTCCAGTTTCATCTATGAAGACGACTCTGTCCGCGTCTCCATCATGGGCAATACCTATGTCAAAATCTCCGGTTTTCATTAGAGCTACCAGTTTCTTCAAATTTTCTGGTTTTGGTTCTGAAGGTCTTGATGTGAATAGCCCATCGGGGTTTGCATTAAGGGTAGTAAGGTTGCACTTTAGTCTTGTTAGAATTTCCGGTGTTGTAAGGTAAGCGGCGCCATTTCCCGCATCAAATGCAACTCTAAATTTCTTATCCTGAATCTTCTTCCTGTCCACTCTAGAAATAATTGCATTAGTATAAAGATCGAATGCAGAATTGTCAGAAGTTTCTCTGCCTATAAACTCCCATGATGCAATATGAAAGTCTCTTTTGAAATGAATTTTTTCTATTTCCACTTCCTTGCGCCTTGCAAGTTCTGTGCCATCTGGATCAATGCACTTTATTCCGTTGAACCTTGGAGGATTGTGAGATGCTGTTATCATCACCCCAAAGATATTCCTTGACTTACAGTAATACTGTGCTCCTGGTGTAGGAAGGATACCAATGTTTATTACATCACACCCCGTGGCGAGAATTCCTGATTTAACCGCGTTTAAAAGCATCGGTCCGGATAAACGATTATCCATTGAAATGGCCACCTTATCTTTTACAAAGGTTCCTATGGCCATGCCAATTTCCATTGCAAATTCAGGTGTCAAGTCCTCGTTGGGAACTCCTCTTATTCCATTGGTTCCAAAAAGCCTCGGTATGGTTTCTTCAGTCATCGATCTTGTGATTTTCTCGTATTATAATAATTGTTCTGAATTAGTTCCGGATGAGTTTATAGGTGTTGCCGCGCCATGAAATTTGATCCTTGAAAACCGCTGCCAGAAGATTGTAAAGATAAAAGAAAGGAAGGATGAGGTATATTAAATAATAGAGATAATCGGTTTCTTTAAGGCGTCCATTCATCTTGATCTCACCCAATAATGTTGGAATAAGGAGTATTAATGAGTAAAATCCGATAAACGGGATCAGGATAAATGCCATGAGAAATACCCAAATTTGGGTAAAGTATACAACAATTCCCAGGTAAAGAATGCGGGAATCTGAGGATATTGAAAGCGCAGTCTGCCTCACAGACCATTCATGAAAAATCTTGAAATCGTCCGGTGAATTTATCAATGGCTGGGCACCCGGTACATATTCAATATTATATCCAGCATCCTTGCATATCTTAGTGAGTGCTGTGTCATCAGAAACCCGTGATGAAAAATATTTCATTGAAGAATCGTTTATTAATTCTTTCCTGAAAGCAAGAGAACCCCCCCATCCAAACTTCGTAATGTCCGATTCCATCATACCCTGACCAACAAACCCCCAGAGAGTTTTTACCTTGGACCAGATACCTCCCATGGGCTTGAAATATGGAAAAGTGGTGGTTAATCCCGTGGATGGAATAACAAATGGAGAAACTAGTTTTGAAAGCCAGTCTTTTTTAACAAGAATGTCTGAATCTGCGATGACAAACACGGAATAACCGGTGAATTTTGTCATCGCTGTTGACAGTGCTCTCACTTTTCCGCTGCATCCTTTGCAATCATAATTTGTTAAAATGTATCTTATTCCAAGTTCATTAATGACCTTGAAAGCAGGGTCATCTTTGCTGTCAATAATTGCTATGATATCGAAGTTGTGATAATCCTGATTTTTCAATGATACAAGATTCTCTTTGAGGGTAAAATCCATATTCTTGCATGGAACCATAACAAGAACTTTGCCAGAATATTCTGCATAAGACTTTTCCTTTTTATTCCTTGGCAGGTTAAGAAAAAACTGAAAAATGAATAAAAGTATGGTAAATGTTAGCAGAACGTATAGAGAAATGAGATAAAATATGGTCATATGACATTTAAAGAAGGCTCATGTCTTCTGTGTCGACCTGTCCTACACCTTCAATGCCAGTTATTGATGATTCAACCTTGTCTATTTCACCATCTGCGTCCGGTATTATGATCTGAACCTTGATTGCCTTTAGCCCAAAGGCTATTTCCTGGACTTCCAGATTGGCTACCTTGCAGACTTTGCTTAGATTTGAATTTACTCTTTCCTTTAACTTCTCGATATTGATGGCTGAATCCTCAGGCAGAACCTTAATTGTAACGATTACTTCGCCCATTGGATCACGGTCCCTGAAACCCGCATTTTTCGCATTTATATAGGGTTGAATGTTCCCTGCATTCTTTGCATCTTCCGATGAGGCTTTCGCCACATTCCGGGCAATCAAATATGGCATATCCTTCTCCTACAAGACCAATTCCGCAGGAGCTGCATGTCTCTTTTCCACTCATTTCTTACACCATGATATCAGTTCTGAATCTACCTGACATGAATCCGTCTTATATATGCATTTAGGAAAACGGTTTTGAACATGGATCATAATTATAAGATCCTCAAAAGAAAGAGAATTATAGGTAATAGCAAATACTATGAAACCTATTTTTAAAAAATAGAAATATATTAATATATCCAAGCTTATATCTTTTCATGGAAAAGGAATTAATAAAATTCTTAGGAATAACTTTTGGAATAGTAACGATAGTGTTGATAGCTGTGACGTTCTTTGTAGATCTTGGAACTGTGAAGTTTACTCATTCTGGCGTTACATTATATAATATGAATACTACATTCTTCGGAACCATTTATAATGGTCAATTAAATTCTTGGAGTAACTATACTAAAGTATTAAGCGGATCAAGTCTAAGTAAGGCAAACACAGGTATAGATATGATATATGCATCAATGGCAACAATGATAATTGCCGCTATCTTCGCAATCATTGGGATAGTGACAGTGTTTGGAAAAACTTCTAAGATAATGAAAAAAATGGCTTATATCGCTCCACTCGTTTCAGCCATATTGATAATAGTAACTATCGTGCTATATTATGAAGGGGCAGTAACCTTAATCAACGCTTCCCCTTACTCATCAATTCTAACGACAACGATATCATTGGCAATTGGTGCTTATCTGGCCATAGTCGCGGTAATTACGGAATTTTTGGCTGCCGGGATTAATATTCTATCAGGAAGCAAAAATTAAGATTTTCATAAAGGTATATTGACAACCTTTACCAATTTTATTTTTTAGTATTTTTCAAGTTTGAATTATTGTTTTAAAAACAAAAGCGTTATTATTTTTCAGAAAATAGCCTTGCGTTGAGTGGCAGCAATGACCCTTTAAAGGGAATCAGATCAAGAGAGATCAGAATTTTCTTTCTATTATTCCCTGTTTTCAGAAAATACCTGAAGGACCGAAAATCCGCGAGGCGTGATGAAGAAAAGAGTTGGAGCTATGTCAGGGAAAGGAACGGTATCAGAGCTGTGGAAGCTTTCATAAGCCTTGGACCTACTTTTGTTAAACTGGGTCAGGTTCTCTCAGCAAGATCAGACCTTCTACCCAAGGAATATATAAGGTCCTTTGAAAGACTACAGGACGATGTTCCACCTGCACCATTTAATCTTGCAAAGGAGATAATTGAAAGGAACTTGGGGAAGATCGAAGATGTTTTTGACTCCTTTGATAAAGATGCAGTATCAGGTGCATCACTTGGTCAGGTTTACACTGCCTATTACAAAGAAAAAAAGGTTGCTGTAAAGGTTAACAGACCAAATGTGGAAGTGATCTTGAAAAGGGATATAATCATCCTTGAAAAGTTACTGAGATTTGTTAAGGGAAGGGTTGAATTCTTCCTATACTCCGGAATAAGCAATGTTTTGAAAGACTTTAGGAGAAGAGTTTTTGACGAAATGGATTATCGAAAAGAGGCAGCAAATGCCGAACGAATAAGAATAAATGTCTCCGGAAGAGAGAAGCTGCTCATACCCGGAATAATTAGTGAACTCTCCGGGCAGGAAGTAATGGTCATGGAGTTTGTTCAGGGAACCAAGATTACCGATATAAAAACATTAAGAGAAAAGGGCATTGATCTTAAGGAGCTTGCTTTCCGTCTGGATATAACATTTCTCAGAATGCTTCTAAGAGATGATATATTCCATGCAGATCCACATCCTGGAAATCTGTCAGTGCTGGATGATGGAACCCTTATTATGTACGATTTTGGAATGGTAGGAAGTCTTGATACCCAAACCAGATTCTCCCTTCTTTCCCTTTATGACGGTCTAACCCGATCAGATATAGATCAGATTATTGATTCTCTCTTATCGTTAAAGGCATTATCGCCAGCAGCAAACCGTGGAGTTATTAGGAGAAGTATAGAGATTGCAATGAGCGGACTTTCCGGAAAATCTGCTGAAGAAAGTGAGATTAGGGAACTCTTGGAAATTGCTAACGGAGTTGTGTTTGAATTTCCATTCAGGCTTCCACGGTCCCTTGTACTTTACATGAGAATGTCATCACTTCTGGAGGGCATATGTCTTACCCTAGACCCGGAATTTAAGTTTGTGAAGGTTCTCCGGAAACTGTTCATTGATGAAGGTCTTTTATACGAGCTTTACAAGGGGCAGATCGATGACTTCTTT
>JAKAYH010000231.1 GCA_021826835.1 Thermoplasmata archaeon
TTTGATTGTTATTTTCTCCATGATTTTGGTTACCTTGCGAGGTATTTTTTCCTCTCCCTCTCCTGTTTTTCAAACTTATCAAACGATTTTTCTGACAATGACCACTGAATAAGATTTCCAACACCATTGTCAACATCAACAAAATATGTTTTCCCAAAGTCGCGATTCAATTTTTCAGTGCTTGCATAATCATGTCTGTTATCTCCAGGCCTGAAGTCATTAGATATTTTTGGTTGAATGTCAGTTCCTAGCTTGTTATTTAATAAATCTACAACACCTATGAGTGATAAGGGTTTTCCAGTGCCAAGATTATAAACCCCATTCCCTTTTTCCAGCGCAAGAACATTCATCTTTGCCACATCTTTGACGTAAATGTAATCTCTTAGCTGCTTCCCATCCTCGAATAGGAAAGGCTGATGATTATTTTTAAGTCTTGATAAAAATATTGCCATAACGCCAGTATATGGATTACTAAGGCTCTGTCTTTCTCCATAAACGTTAAAATACCTAAATGCAACAGTGTCTATTCCAAGAGTATAAGAAAAGTCCATCGCTATTCTTTCTGTTGCATATTTTGAAAGGGAATATGGATTGGAGTTCTGTGGATATTTATTTTCTGTTATTCCCACAGGTTCAAGATCAGCACCGCATTCATCGCACTTAGTTTCCCATTCTCTCATCTTGAGCTGACTTATTGGTCTTACATCAGGGCTCTTTATCCCATGAACTTTGCATTTATAAAGACCCTCTCCATAAAGACTCTTTGACGAAGCAACAACAATTTTTTCAGGATACTTTTGGTTCTGTTCTGATTTTAATTTCAATATCTGTTCATACATCAAAGCAGTGGCAGATGTATTTACATCCATGTATTTCTTTGCCTGCCAAAAGCTCTGAGCTATTCCGACAGCTCCAGCAAGATGAATTATTCCATCTATTCCCTTCAATAATTTTTCCCACATTTTTCTATTTCTAATATCTCCTATAATATATTTTGCTTTTGGGTTCTTATATTCTGGTTCTACCCCATTGTGAACTTGTTTCTCAAGATTATCAACGACAACAACTGAATAACCTTTTTCGACCAGTAAATCAACGGTATGACTACCAATAAAACCCAGTCCACCTGTTACTAATATTTTACTCATCACTTCACCTTTTTTTTATTGACTTTGCCATTAGTTTGATTCCATCTTCTAATGTAATCTGTGGTTCATATCCCAATTGCTTTATCTTTGTTATATCTGCCGACCTTCTTCTTGGATCATGCTCAGGCAGTGGAAGAAATTTAATTTCGCTGGAAGAATAGAGAACTCTCTTTACTATGCCAGCGAGCTTTAAAATTTCAATCTCATTATCACTTCCAATATTGTAAACTTCACCCAATTTCCCTTTTTCAATTAACATTAAAATAGCTGAAACCGCATCTGATACATATGTAAAAGACCGGGTTTGAGTTCCATCTCCATATATTGTTAGTGGCTCATTGCTCAGGGCTTGCCTTACAAACCTGTCTAGGACTCTTCCATAAAAATCACCGCCCCTCATTCTTGGACCGTATGTATTAAAAAATCTTATTATGATATTTTTTAAACCATATTCTCTCTCATAAGCTTTTGTTATGGCATCTCCAAATCTCTTCCCCTCATCATACGGAGATCTTGTGCCCGTCGTGCTTACTGATCCTAGATAATCCTCAGAAGTAGGAATTTGTGTAGCATTACCATAAACTTCAGATGAGGATGCATACATATAAATTGCATCTGAACGCAGTGCAATTTCAATGAGATTCTTTGATCCTATGCTATTGGAAAGGGCAACTTCGACTGGATACTTTTCCCATTCAACCCTGCTTGCATTGCTTGCAAAGTTTATGATATAATCAAATTTCTCCTCCGTATTGAAACTAATAACATCCTCTTTTATGAAATGTATTCTTTCTTTTATTGAATCCAAATTCTCGAGCAAACCGCTTGAAAGGTTATCCAAGATATGGATTTCCCATCCTTTCCTTACCAGACCTTCAGCAAGGAATGATCCAAGAAACCCGGAGCCACCGGCGATTAATGCTCTCATAATCTCCCCAGTCCATGATACTCAAATCCTATTCTTGTTGCTTCGTTTTTGTCTATTACACCCCGAGTGTCGAAGATCAAGGGACTTTTATTCATGACCCCTTTTAACTTGTTCAAATCAATGTTCTTATATTCTGAATGTTCTGTAAGAATAAGAAGAATTTCTGCATTTTTTGATGCAGAAAATATATCTCCAACAATTTTGACCTTAGTATCCTTAACATACGGATCTGACATGGTTACATTAAAATTATATCTCTTTAGATAGTCAAAAATCTCATATGAAGGTGTAAATCGGGTATCATCTGTATCTCCTTTAAAGGCTACCCCAAGAATTGTAATGCTCTTTCTCTTCTGGGCCAGTCTCAAAATTGTTTCACCAACATGTTGTGGCATGCTCCTGTTAATAATTGTAGCACTTTCCACCATTTTCAGCATGAGTCCATGCTTATTCATATGTGCCTTCAGAATATATGGGTCTTTATTCAGACATGATCCTCCCACACCAGGACCCGGTATCAAGAGTCCTGAATTTCTTGGATATTCATCCTTTGCGGATCTTAGAAGTTCTAGAACATCAACTCCAAGTTTCTCTGATATCAATGCGAATTCATTTGTAAGCCCAAGAAAAACATATCTTGAATAATTATCTACCATCTTTATCATCTCAGCTGTTTCGATGGTTGATACTTCTATTATTTTCCCACCCAGGGAACCTATGATTTCTCTACATACACTTCTGGTTTCTATGTCTGTGGCGCCAATAATTTTTGGAAGAGTCATAAAGTCTCTTATTGCCTGCCCTTCTACCATCCTCTCTGGTGAAAAGCAGAGTCCTATGTCTGATGGTACATCAAAACCAAAATTCTCTATCTTTTTCTTGACAATTTCATTAGTAGTTCCAGGTGGAACTGTTGATTTGAGAATTACAATATCACCAGTATTTAATCTTCCATTCAGCATATCTATAGCTGAACTCAGTTGTGAATAATCTATATGCTCTGAGTTAAGGTCGTATGGTGTTCCAACTGTTATTATTTTGATTTTTGCTATCTTAATATCTTCAGGATTGGAAGTAAATTTTATGTTCTTTTTAATAGTTTCATTGGATAACAGGTCATCAATTCCAACTTCTGATATTGTGGATTCTCCTTCTTTCATTTTATTTATTCTATTATGATCAATGTCAAAACCGATAACTTGATAATTCTTGGCAAAAAGCAAAGATAGAGGGAAACCTACATACCCCATACCAATAATGGCGATTTTATCCAATTCCTTTGAAAATTTTTTCAAGGTGCAACAACTCCCTTTCTATTGATCATATAATTTTCAGCTTTCAGGTATGACTCAATTGTACCAACATCCCACCAATAGTCTAGTTTTGATATATGACCGAACATTCTACCCTCCCCAGCTAATTGAGGAAACAGATCAGTTTCAAGTTTGAACTTCTTAGGAACTAGATATTTCGGTCTTTTCTTAATGAGTTCTCTATCAAAAATATAAAAACCTGAATTTACAATTGAATGTGAGTCAGGGGAAGTTGCCGATTTTTCCAAGAATTTTGAAATTTGGCCGGTTTCGTCCATTTGAATCCTTCCAAATCTTTTCGCTTCCTCGTCTTCCATGTTAAAAACAGAAGCTGTCACATAAGCTTTAACACTCTTATGAAAATCATATGTTTCCTTTAAATTAATATCTGTAACAATATCACCGTTCATAACAGCATAATCATCTTCCTCATTGATTTGTTCTAATGCCAATGATAAGTCTCCTCCAGTTTCCCAGCCTAATCCTCTTACTACCTTTACATTTTCTTTTCCTGTTTTTTCCAGAAATCTCTCTATTATTTCTAGATTCTCACTGGCAACGATAAATACCTTTTCTGGATTCAAATCCTTTACATTTTCAAGTATGTAATCCAGAACTGGAATTCCCTTAACAGGTAGAAGTATCTTTGGCAAGAAATACGATATTGGTCTAATTCTGGTCCCTGACCCAGCCGCCAGTATTACTACTTTCACTTAATCGTTATTCTTCCCGTATAAATAGAATTTACGATTGAAATGTTATCATAAATTTCGGTCAAATATACTTGAAGCTATACATCTAAATTTGGATTTTATTAGCTCAGCTGAACCGTGAAAATAAAGTTAGGACGTTACAGTTTAATTCCCACACATTTGTGATGGCACTATTTTCGAATTGTTTCTGCTTCAGGAATTGCTATTGCCTCTATTCCCAATAGTTTATTCTCAAGCCTTTCCATATTCTGTATCCACCATTCGATGATCCCGGTCTTTTCCTAGCTCAACCTTATGTTTACAGTTTTCATCCTTATCTTTCTTGACCAGTCATAATAAAAACCATGGTGTATTGGAGAATTTTCATGGCATTTGTATCTCACATTACCGCATTTCATGTAATGTTTCCATACGGTTCAAAGGGTTGCGAAGCCATGGTTCATCCAGATCATGAGACAGGTCCTCAACACGTGTCTTCAGATCTTCCATTCTGTTTTTTCCATCCATGGAAAGGAATTGAATATAGGTATATACCCACGGTATATACACCATAGATAAAGATGAAGATGATTGTTGATGGTGCAGAGAGGAAGTTGAGAGCAGTCTGGTTTGAGAACGGGAAGGTAAGGATGATAGAACAGAGGAAACTTCCTGAAA
>JAKAYH010000232.1 GCA_021826835.1 Thermoplasmata archaeon
CAGATTCCTAAAGGAGATCAACCCAGAACTCTTCTCATTTTATAAATCCATGAGAAGTTCTTCAAGCAGATCATCCACCGTAGACCGTCTTTTTTTTGACGTTTATGATACTTCAAAAATAAAGATCAAGGATCTCTATGCCTTCCGAAATTCATTATAAAAATATCGGATTCACGGAGTATACCACCGCGTAAAGACAAACAATAGGGATTTGCACATCACTTGCAAACCGGGATTGCTCTTAGAGGATTGAGTACACGGTGTGCTGTTAGACTGTTCGGATGAGATACTAAACTAAGCATAAGCTTCACGAAGACTAGTGGTGTTTCTGCCCATATTTTAAACATAGTGCCAAATCTACGACTAAAAGTATAAATGTAACCTCCATTGGATAGACGATAAAATATGGATAGTTAAGGGAAATCAGTACTATTGAATGATCAGTAAAATTAGCAGCAATTGAATCAGCAGCAAGTACAGCTTCGGTGTAATTACGGTTATACGCTATTACGGAGGTAAACGCTAAAAGTTCAAAGGAACCTGGCCCCAAATGAAGACTCTTTTCCCCATTAGATATTCCATTAAGGCTCTCGTTATATACAGGCAACATAGATACATCGTTCTGATACTGAATGCGATAAATATAGACATGGGTTGTAACTGATACGTTAGTCCCCTCTGACGCGAATGCACTGCTGTTGAGATAATAGTTGGTTATGGTTGTCACGCTTCCTGAGTAGCCATAAGAAATGAAGTCAACCGAATTATTCAAATAACTTGAAGGTTGAAAGGAGTTGCTGGTGGCATAGAAAAAATTATCCTCTGGTTTTACCTCAACTGCATGAGCTCCATTTACCCAAGTCGCCTGATAAATATAGGAAAAAAAGATCAATATCGAGACCAGAATCAGCATTATTTTAATGAACTGGTTCCTATGCAATTATCTCCCACTCCTCAGATTGGTCTTTGTGACAATCAGATAATAGAGAAGGATCATCGGCACACTTAAGGCGATCTCGATCACAGAACCATAGAATAGCCCTGAGTTGAGGGATCGCGAAAAAGTAAGTGAATAGATCCCAAGCACTACATTTTCAAGCAGAACCTGTTTTGCCAGCTCCTGATGAGCATAGTTGCTTAGGAAAATGAACAGGACGAATAGGGTACTGAATGTAACAAGTCCATTTCTAAAGACAGAGGAAAGCAAATGCCCTATAGAAAGAAAGAAGACAAGCGAAGAGAAAATTATAAACAGCATCTCAAGCCAAAGTCCAAATTCGATCGAAAATTGTTCAAAAAGCACAAACAAAATAAATGGAATGATAAAAACTAGCCCCGTAAAAATGGTACTTGCAAATATTCTCGCTGCAAGAAACCGAAGTCTTTTGACGGGCATGGTTAAAATAAATTGTATTGAGCCTTTCTCAAACATGTGCGCATTTAATGAAGAAATGATCATGCAATAGAACATTATCATGGCAAAATATCCTGGTCCAGCGATTGAAAGTATATGTTGAGTCGAGCTTATATGGTTGGTATAGAGGTCATAATATTCTGATAAGAAAAGATAGCTGACAAATACTATCATTATCTCCCTTATAAAGAAAGGGTCGGTTTCCGTTTCCAGGTATGTTGTGTAATCATATAATCTCATACCTGTTCACTCCTTCAAATTTCGGTATTACTCTTATGTTCGTTATGATGCTCAAATAATCATTCAGAATTTTGAAAAGCTTATCTGTGTCGTTTTTCAAATCGACAACAGCCACATAGCCATCACGTGTAGCCTTGATTCCACTATCAGTTAATATTCTATAAATATCATCAGGTTCTATTGAATAGATAAGGACTACTCTTTCGGTTTCTTTTGCTTTTACGTTTATCTTTGGGCCATTTATTTTCCCTTCCCGCAAATTTACAATGAAATCACTAACTGGAAGCAATTCGTCAATGATGTGAGAGGATATCAGGAAACTTGATTTGTCCTTCTTTCCAAACTCTAAAAATATGGATGCCATCAATAATCTCATTGATGGGTCAATGTTCGAATTGGGCTCATCCAGCACATAGTATTCGGAGTGACATGATAAGGCGGCCGCTAACTCAACTAACTGCATTTCCCCCATGCTTAATTGGCCAACGTTCGTTTCGTATAGTTTCTCGATGCTAAATCGCGTCATCATATCTTTTATTTCTTCCATCTTTGAATCTTTAAATTTAGAGTACCAGAATAAAAATTCTATGACCTTTGATGAGGAAAAGTAAGTTGGTCTTTCCGGAATAAATGTAACTCTTTGAAATATCTTTGATGAGTCAGAAAACGGTGAAAATCCTGTAACTAAAATTTTACCCGTTGTAGGCCTCGTCAGACCCTCAATCATTGATACTATTGTGCTCTTTCCGGAGCCATTTGGACCTAAGAGAAGTGTGATTCCCTCATCAAGATTCAGGTCTATAGAATCGAGTGCGACTGTTCGCCCGTATTTTTTGGATATGTTGCACATCTTGAGCCACTCTTGCATATACGTTTCACTAGGTTTATCCTGATTATTTCATTTTCTTTATTACCCTGACTCTTTTTATCCTCGATCTCAGAAGTAAAATAAATGGTACAGCAAATGCCCAGAGAAGGAATACAAGTGGTGAGTACTCCAGAAGGTACGCAGAGTAATCCAGTGGACCTAACGCTACATTGGTTCCAATTAGAGTTAGGCTAAATTGCGATACGTAGTTTAGTGTTGTTCCGTTGCTGTTGTAAAGGTCTTCCAGAAACCCAGAGTCTCCGCTAATGTACATTCTCACAAGAATGTTCCAGTTACCTACCTGATCGTATTGATATTCCTCTGGAAATTGGTTAATGCCAGCCCAAGAAGGTTCCGCGGTCGAGTTGAAATTAGTTAGTTCTACGACGGTAGGTGTTGTTTTCCCATCTATGTTCGAATAGTTTGCAAGAGTAGAGTTGTTTCCCATATATCCTGTATTAAATGAGAATTGGCTTTTGTCAACCTCCACACCAATGAGGCCGTACCCTAATTGCATCATTGCACCACTGTTTTGATCTATAAAAGTTTTTATAAATGACGAGTTTAGAGTGTAAGATTTGAATTGCTTTATTGTATAATTTTGAATTCCTGCTAGAGATAATCGATCAACAATTGAAACCTGAAACAGTCCGTTGTGCACCACTATTTCCAACAGGCCCTGTGAGGTTACATTGTTCTGCATAATGCTGGCATTACCCAAGTTGGCAACTAAGGGGCTAAACTGATAAATATAGGTGGCACCATTGGAGAGGGGAGACTTATATCCCTTTGATTGGTTATGCAGTTCTTCCGTTAACGGAAAGAAAATGAGTATTCCAGAGAGTACTAGAATCATGGCTAAAAATAAGGATATGAATTTCTTATATTTCATTCCGTATCACTCGTGAATCCAAGATATCTTCCCTAACTTCCACTCAATTGTTCCAGAAGAAATACTATATTCTGCCAGTCCACTCCACTTTGGCTGTTTGGAATAATCTTTCCGTCTAGCTGACCATTTGCATAAGCATTTTCCATTATCTCAATCTTGTCTGTAACCTGATCGAAGATATCAGTTGCTTGAAATTCAATAGTCATTGCCACCATAACGGCTTGTACATGGACCCCATTTACGGTAACGTTGTCCCAAGAATAATATGGCGTCAAGATGTAAGGGCCGTTCACACTTTCTGGTACAGGCTGTGGTGGAAAGATTCCTCCGCTTAACATTTTATACGTCATATCATAAGCGTTATAGTAGAAATACGAAGAATAACCGGGATTATTCGAAATAAATGCATAGTTGCCATTGGAGGTGACTTCGTATTGATAATTAGCATTTATTGCATATGTTCCGTTGGCGTAATTATCCCATCCCCACTCAAAGTTATATTGTTCTCCCCCCCAAATTGAAGGGTAACCCGACCCCCCACCACCTCCGGGTCCAGTAAGAACACTTGCATGAGCCTTCAAGGCTGTGGAAGCGCCACCATTTTCTCCGAAAATCAGCCCGTAGGAAGACAGCGCAATTGAAAATATTGAGATCATAACAAGGAAAACCCATTTGATATCCGACAAATCAATTTCTACATCATTTTGATTCTCACAACCTTCGTCTTTACTTTTAACCATATTATATCAATTGACAGATTCAAATAACTTAATAAATTTTTTCCAACATTCTATGGCAGTTATCCGTGGATTGACACACATTAACATGCCTAATTTTTGTGTTTCTGTAGATTAAGTGTTTCTCTGCTTTTATACATCTCAAGAGTCCAATAAAGTCACTCCTCATAAAACGCCAATTACTAAATACATAATGCATTCTTTAGATTCGGGTGTTTTCAATAAGAAAGTAGGTAAAAAAGGCTCATGCGACATTTCAGTGGATATCCGGATAAAGTCCCAGATTACCGCAGTGGGAATATAGGTGCTGTCTTGAAATGTTCCTTGTTATGGTACCCATAAGCCATCTTTTGAATCGTTGCTATCTTTGAGTTCATACCTTCTGCTATTGGATTGGTTGTTCTATGTATGAAATACACCATTACACCGGAGATATGATCCCTTATCATCTGTACATCAGTTGGATAACAGATCATTTTCCTGCTTGTTCTGCTCACTTCTGCGTCTTTCAAAACGTCTTGCAAAATAAAAACCACCAAAATAGAGTATCATCATTGGCACTGACATTACAATCATGGTGAAGCCGGTCACTCCCGGTGAAAAT
>JAKAYH010000233.1 GCA_021826835.1 Thermoplasmata archaeon
AATCCTTACACATGCATTCGGTAAGTCCGGTGCATTCTTCTCATCCGGGAATATCCTCAAGGCATTCGGCACAAAGAAGATGGATGATATAAGAGGGTTGAGAAACAGGATGCCATCAACCGCGATGTCCCTGCTGGCGTCATCACTCATAGTAACCGGTGCACCACCATTTACCACCTTTGTGGGAGAATTTTTAATAATTTATCAGCTCATAAATAATGGAAGCCTGGCTGCGGTAATTATTATTGTAATCTGCCTGTTTATCATTTCCATATCACTTATACAGAAAGTTTCCGTAATGATATTCGATGGCAACACAGATGGGCAGGAAACAATCAGGCTGGAAAGGACCCAAAAATATGTGGCAGGGATATCTGTGATTTTTGCCTTCTCCATCATTTTTGTATATCTGGGGGGATTCCTATGAATAAAGGGATAGAAAATATAACCGGTTTTCTTGAAAGGGAAGGAGTATATTATGTTATAAAGGACGGTTCAGAGATTCTGGGGGAATCATCCTTCAAGGAAATACAGGATCTTAGGATTTATGACCCGGTAAGGGGGGTCTACAACCACAGGGTAAGAGGAGAAAATGTATTCCCATTCAATTATGGTCCCAGCACAGGAGGAATGGTTGAAACGGTAGACTTCAAGATATACACCTATGGTGAAAGAATTCTGTCACTTGATGTGATTACAGATTTCAAGAAAAGGGTCATGAAGTTTTCAGGGTCTGCATTTGAGGAAGCATTGTTAATGATTGAGAGATTCAATGGTTTTCATAGCTTTTCCTACAGCACATTGCTGTCAAGGGAAATAGAGAGAAAACTTTCTCTGCATGTTAATGGTGAAATAATCAGGACAAGGTTGGTTCTGCTGGAAATCGAGAGAATTATATCCCACATTTTCAAAACTGCAAGATTGTGTGAGGCTGCATCACAGAATGTTGCATCGTACTGGCTACTGGCCCTCAGAGAAAGAATGATGAGGGTGGTGGCTACGGAAACAGGTCACAGGTATATGTTCGGTGTGAACAGAATAGGTGGCTTAGGGAGAAAAATCAATTACATTAGAATTGTAGAAGTTGCAAGAGAAGTTGTTGCAGAATACAGGAGGGTAATAGATGGGTTGACAGTTTCAAGGATATTCATAGACAGGATTGAGAACACATGCAGGATCGAGGAGAAATTCCAGAGGGGGCCAGTTCTCAGGGCATCTGGAGTTCCCTATGATTACAGATCATTTGATCCATACTATGGCGATTTAAAGTTCAAGCCAGTAACTGAAACGGGAGGTGACTCACTATCGCGCTTTCTTGTTTTTTCAGGTGAAGTATTCGCATCGCTCCAACTCATTGAAGATGCGGTTTCTATGAAATTTGGAGAGTACCTGGGAGAACCGTATGATCGAATAGGAGCAGGCGGAATAGAAACACCATCAGGAGATGCAAGAATTGTCACTGATATTGAGAATGAAAAGATAGGCAAACTGTATATTCGCACTCCTTCCATGCTTAACATGGAAGCCTTTGCTTCTGGAATTCGTGGAAATGTTAAGACAGACATACCATTTGCCTTTGAAAGTTTTGGCATTTGGATAAGTGAAATGGGTGATGTCAAGTGAAGATCTGGCCAATCGATTCCTTAAGAAAGGGCATTATGACAACAAAGTTTCCAGCAAAGAAAAATGAGACCATATCTCCGTGGAGCACTCTTCCGGTCAGGAAAAATGATGAAGATGTTTCATGCCCTGCTGGAGCCATAGATAATCTTGGTGTCGATATGCGAAAGTGCATTTCTTGTGGCCAGTGTGTGAGTTCCTTTGAACCATCCATGAGAACCGATAATTATGAAATAAAGAGAGAGGAGAGAGCGCTAAGAAAGTCATTTAAAATATTTCCCATAGATTCAGGAACATGTGGTTCATGTAATACAGAACTTCATTCCATTGGCAATCCATACTACGACGTTTCCAGGCTAGGCATTTTCTTCACAAACACGCCCAAGCAGGCTGATGCACTTGTAATAATGGGAGTGTATAATGAAAAGATGTTACCTGTGATTAAGGCAGCAGTGGAAGCAATGTCAAAGCCTGCAGTTGTAATACTTTTTGGAGCATGTGCATTATCGGGAAACATATTTGGAAAAGGTCTTGAATCCTTTGTAGATCCTGACCTCATTATAGGGGGTTGCCCGCCAGATCCTTTCGTGATAATTGAAGCGCTGGAAAAAGTGAGGGGGCGGAAATGATCTATCTTCTTCTACTTCTTTTTGTTTTACCATATCTTTCCCTACCCATAGCTGTTTTTTCATCTCGATTATCCTATTATTTCGGCATATTCTTCACGTTGCTGAATTCCGTCATTGCCATTCTTTCCATGACTGGATACCTTTCATTGGGAACATTGGGCATAGGTAATTTCAGCATAATGCTAAATGGACCAAATGTCACGTTTTTGCTCATTCTTTCAATTGTAGAATTCCTAGTATATGTTTTCTCTCTATTCTATATGCCTCTTGACAGAAAGCTTGCATTTTTCGTCGGCCTGACCATAGCATCCATAAATTCAGTACTCATTTCTGGCAATATAATACTATTCCTGATGTTCTGGGAATCCATGACCATAAGTGGTTATCTCTTGATAGGGTTCAAGAAGGAAACCAAATCCTATCCCCCATTCGTTTTCATTTCATTCGGAGAACTCAGCACAATATTCCTGATTGTAGGCTTCGCTGGCTATTATGTCTCCACCGGTAGTTTACTTCTTGGTGCGGCCCTGACTAATCCATATATCCTTCTAGTGATCATCTTGGGATTCACGTTCAAGATGGGTATAGTTCCACTACAGATGGTTGAATGGCTTCCAATAGCACATGGAAATTCACCAACTCCCGGTTCAATATTATTCAGCGCTGCAATGACAACCCTTGCACTCTACGGTATAGTTGAATTTGTTCTGGCATCCTCACCAAGTTTTGTTTTGGGGCTGATCCTCATGATAATTGGAGCTTTTTCCCTCCTCTTTGGCTCAATATTTGCACTTTCTTCTGAGAACAGCAAGATGTTACCAGCTTACAGTACAGTTGAAAATTCAGGTGCAATGATAATTCTCGTAGGTCTCCTAACAGTGTGGAAGGGGATGAATGATCCTGTAATGGTATCATTTGTATTACTCGGTATTTTCATCTATGCTACAGCACATGCGTGGGCTAAATCTTCGGTGTTCATCCTTTCAAGCATTTCAGACAACAACAATCTTTCAACAATGCACGGTAGTGGTCTTTCACCTTATGCAAGGGTTGGTGCAGCAATTTCAGTAATTTCCCTGATGGGGCTCGCGCCCCTTGGTGGGGGAATCGGGGAATGGCTTCTGCTGGAATCTTTATTTATTTCATCTATTTCAACAAATCTCGTGTTTGCAGTTGTTGCAATTATCACTGGAGCAATGGCTGCTTTAGGTGCAGGTATTACAATTCCAACTTTCACAAAGTATTTTGGTTTCTCGACAAGGAAGAACAGTAATCATGAAAGTGGTCACAAAATTGGAACTCCACTGAAGATTTCAGGAACTATAATACTTTCACTCACTGTTATAGCGCCAGCTTATATCTACATGTATTCAAGATTTATAGGAACACTCAATGGTATTGGAACACAAACAATCTTCCTATCGAACCTTAAGGGAATCGTGTACCCGTTTCTTCTTTATTCCCCTGTGAATCATGGGTTTTTTGGATTTCTATCACCACCATTTGACATCCTGTTCATATTTTTGACTGCACTGGTCGTATCATTGATCGCAAGAGGAAATGACCGAAAAATATCCATATGGAACGGTGGAATCGAACAGAGTGAAGAGATGAATTCATTTGCATACGCAAATACATTGCGAATTATATTGAAAAAAGTGTACCTGTCAAGGGAAGAACGCGAAGGGTCCAAATACCAGGAAAGAACATTTGATATCTTCTGGATAGTGATGATCGATCTGGCAAAGCTTTACTCCAGGTTATCAGTTAAGTTTGGAAGATTCTTCATGAATGGGAATATAAACAGGTATGTTCAGTACATAATCATAGCGCTGTTTCTGGTGCTCATAATGGTCATTGTATGATAAGGTAGTTTTAAACTCCTTTTTAAATCAAATATCATCTGGTGATACTACCATTACTGGAATCTGTGCAACCTTTATTAATTCAGAACTCACTGAACCGAGAATGAACTTACTTAGACCGGTCAGTTTCCTTGTTCCGGTTATTATAAAATCAGCCTGTCTGGACATTGCAGTATCATAAATCTTTTTTGCCACTTCATCCCCTGTTGCTTCTACCTTAACAAATTCATATTTAATTGCTTTATCACCAATTAATTCTACAGCTGCCTTTTGAATTTCTTCCACAAATTTGTCCTGATCGTTAAACACTGCTTCAGGTACAATTGTGTCAACGTTGGATGCAACTCTTACCATTCCAGGGTTTACATATAACACTGTCAAAAAATCACAAATCTGTTCAAATTTTAAAGCGAAGCTCAGGGCTTTCCTACCACTTGGGGAATTATCGAAGGCTACGAGCACTTTCATTAATTCTATTAAGGGACTGTTCATATATTAAGATTTCCCAATGCATAACATATAAACTATATACAACCTAATTATGATTATATCATATTCTCATCTATGGTTACTATTTAGATGTTAAGTTCTAAATATTTCCAAATTTCATAAAAAATTATAGAGAT
>JAKAYH010000234.1 GCA_021826835.1 Thermoplasmata archaeon
CATTATCCAGATTTTTTTTCAATTCTGTTCTAATATCCTTCACTCGGGGAGTACAAATTATTATCTCCTCCTCTGCCAGATTAATCAATTCTGCAAGTTTTTCAAGGACGACATTTTTGCCGTAAATTGTATAGATTAGCTGCGGGTCACCCTTTGAAGGCATAATATCTTGCAATTCATGTAGCTTAGAAAAGAGGTCCCTCATCTCACCCTGAAATCTTTTTTCTATGATATCGAGGTCTTCCAGTTTGAACATTTTCGGTCTGCCTTCAGTTTCCTTGGCAAAACCCTTCTGGACTAGAGATTCCATCACTTTATATGCTGAAGTTCTTGGTATTTTAGCAGTATCAGCAATGGTATCTGCATTAGCAACATTGTGATAAACAAGAGCAGCAAAGCCCTGGGCTTCATAGGAAGATAAACCCAGAATTCTAAGCATTTCAGTAATTTTAATTATTCTGTCGGATGTAGCTTCCATTGCTAATGATTCATTGTTAATTAATAGTCTTTACGATTTACAAGAATTAGTGAATTAATTTATATGTACATAAATCCACATTAAGTTCAAAGGTTAGATCTAGTGATAAGATATAGCTCATAGATTTTTAAGAATAATGCCATTAATCTCAACAACTAAGATTTTCTATATACATTCCAGTAATAATTTGAGGTAATAAAATTAAATTTCACAAATTATGATATTCTCTCATGTAATATACCAAGAATGACGTTTGATGATCTGCAGGATTACATATCATTTCTAAAGAAGAATAACGATCTAATATCCATTGAGGAGGAAGTTGATCCTTATTTAGAACTTACATACATTATGGACAGAGAGGAATATTCTGGCAGGAACAAGACTGTCATATTTCAAAATGTTAAGAATTCTCCATTACCAGTTATAGGCAATTTGTTTTCTGGGGAAAGAAAAATGGAATGGATCCTGGGACAAAAGCCATATGACATAGGAATGAAGCTTCGTAATTTGATTAGGCCACCCGGAGAATCGGAATCCATGATATCAAGAGGGCTGGAAATGCTCAGGGAGCTTTCAGGACTTAGACCCAAGATACACACATCATTACCCTCATCAACAAGGATACTGGATAAAGTAGATCTTGACAGATATCCAATATGTACCACATGGCCAAAAGATGGGGGGCCGTTCATTACACTTCCCATTGTCATTACAAAGAACCCTGCCACAGGTCAAAGAAATGCCGGTATGTATAGACTTCAAAAATTTGATAATGAAACCTTGGGAATGCACTGGCAAATCCATAAGGGGGGTTCGCAAAATATGCAGGATGCTAAGGAAAAGAAGGAAGTTATGGATGTTGCAGTTACGATAGGATCAGATCCATTGACCATTTTCTCTGCAGTTGCCCCTCTTCCAGATCCCTTTGATGAGTTCTCCTTTTCCGGGTTAATATCAGGTAACCGGATTGATCTTGTTAAGGGAAATTCTGTTAATCTAGAATACCCAATGAATTCAGAAATAGTTCTGGAGGGTTATGTTGATCCTTCTGAGACCAGAATTGAAGGTCCATTTGGTGATCACACAGGATATTATTCACTTGAGGAACAGTTTCCTGTATTTCATGTTAAGAGGATAATAGAGAAAAAAAATCCGATTTATCCAACAACCATTGTGGGTAAGCTTTGGCACGAGGATGTTACCATGGGAAAGGCTATAGAAAGGATGTTCCTGCCCCTCATTCAGTTGCAAATACCTGAGATTGTTGATCTTAACACAATGGAAGAGGCAGTCTTTCACAACATGGTTGTGGTGTCAATAAAGAAGAGATATCCGGGACATGCAAGAAAGGTTATGTTCTCAATATGGGGAACAGGACAACTGATGTTCTCCAAGTTTGTCCTGGTGGTTGATGACGATATTAACATACACGATAGAAAACAGGTTATATGGGCAATGACAACCAGAGTCGATCCAGCTAGAGACATTACAATTATTCCAAGAACCCAAACTGATGCACTAGACCATGCATCTGAGATGTTTAATTTCGGATCAAAGATAGGAATAGACGCTACCAGAAAGTGGAAAGAAGAAGGATTCAACAGAATATGGCCTGATGTCATGGAAATGGATCAGGATGTAATTAAAAAATGCGAAGCGATACTTGAAAGGTATAAAAGATGAAATTTAAGGAAATTGCAGACTATATAAAGCTGGAACACACGGTATTCGACATACCGTTCATAGTGTCAGGAAGCTTTATCGCAGCCGATGGTTATCCAGGAACCCTCGTTCTTATTCTGGTAATATTGGCAGGAAGTTTTGCAAGGGCAACGGGTATGTCCATCAATAGGATATTGGGAAGAAGATATGATATAATAAACCCAAGGAAAAAAGACTGGGCTCTCGTAAAGGGTTCATTTACAATTAATAGGGCTATCTGGTTCACGGTAATATCGGCTTTCTTGTTTGAAACCTGTACCTTTTTACTTAACAGACTTGTTTTTGAATTATCTCCAATTGTTCTAGCACTGTTCATAATAGATCCACTTCTCAAAAAAATAACAATGCTTCGTCATTTCTTTATGGGGCTGGTCATCGGGGTCGGTGTTATGGCAGGATACCTTGCAGTTGACCCATCATTCCCAGCAATACCTGAAATTTATATTCTCATACTTGCCACTGGTCTATGGATTGCAGGGTTTGATATGATATATACTATACCGGATATTGAGTACGACAGGCAAAACGGATTGAAGACCGTTATGAGCAGAAGCGGCATAAAGAAGGGGATGCATTATTCGGAAACAGTACATGCAGTTACAGGGGCACTTTTCCTGTCAATAGCATACTTCATAAAGTCCTATATATATTTGGCGGCTGCCACGGTAATCATTCTACTCATCATATACCAGCACGTTATATTAAAGCCGGACGATCCAAAATCAATAAGAGTTTCATTTCTCAACTCAAACTCTTTCATAGGCTTCATATTTCTGGCTGGCGTTATTCTTTCTATATATGTTCATTGACAAGACTATTTTTAGTTCCTCTAACAGAACGTCCGAAAAACGAAAATAGGATTATAGAGAAAACACCAAACAAGTCGAGTGAGGCCCAAAGTTGTAGGCCGTTATAATTGAATATAAACATAAAAAATGTTCCGATGGATGGTCCCAGTGCTCTGCCCACATTATTTATCATAGAATTAAATCCGTTATATCTTGCTACTTTTTCCTTAGGCGCTATTTTTGATACAATTGAGCTTATTCCAGGTGAGCTTAAGTTCTCCCCTATTGTTATAATGACCATGTCTACGATGAACGCAGTGAGACTTGATGAAAAAGCGGAAAGAAGATAACCCACGGAATAAAAGATCATTCCGAGTTCCATGGAAAAAAGATCGCTTATCTTTCTGGTTATTCTAGTGGTGGGAAATTGGCCAAGTACAACAACAACTCCATTTACTGCATAAATATATCCTATTTCATAAGGAAGAACGTTGCCTCTTAGAACTGCATACGAAGGAAAGGTTACACTGAATTGAGATGAAACGACAGTCATGAAAAAGGTTCCTATTGAAAAAATTATGAGGAATCTGTCAAAAGAGATGTATTGTCTTTTTTCTTTGGTATTAGGATCTTCAGCCTTATGCGTATGATTTAAAAATAAAAGTACAATAAGTAATTGTAATAGTAATGTTATTGCTGAAAAGAGGAATATGTTTCCCACTCCGGAACTGTATAGGAATGAACCCAGGACAGGGCCAATAGCCCACCCTAGATTTGTTAAAATCCTGTAAATAGAATAACCTTCCCTACGATTTTCAACCGTAGTTACATCTGCAACTATGGCTGAGGTTGCGGGAAAGGTAAGGGATCCTGATATGGACGATATTATGAAAATTATGGCTATATACAGGGCCATGACATTGCTATCTACCATTAAATAAACCGTAAAATACGTTAAAAAGCCAATTGCACTGCCTATCAATATGGTCTTCTTCCTGCCCAGTAGATCACCAAGTGTTCCCCCAACAAGACTGAATGCCATGGATACTGCAGCTATAGCCGTAAATATTGCTCCTACATAGAGAATGGGCACTCCCAGATTGACTTCAAAAAATATTGCAAGGAATGGCCAAGTTGAGCCTATTCCAAAGGATCTAATCATGGAGGCTAAACCAGCTACCCAAAAGGATCTGTTATAGTTCTTCATGAGTTTGATAATATGAGGTTTCTGCGTAAGCACTAAGTTAACCAATCTATTTATTCATTTGTTAAACAATGAGAATAATCCAAAAGAAGTAATAATAATTCCCAGTCTGCTAAATATAAAATTATTTTGGATATTTATCTTTGTAAACTTTGATGGATTGCTTTATTTCCTCATAGGCCTCTTCCTTAGAACCAAAACCATCAACAGATGTTTTTTTGCCCTCTAGCAGTTTATAGGTTTCAAAGAAGTTCTTGAATTCCTTAAGAAGATGTGGATTCAGGTCGTCCATTGACTTTACATGTGAAAAAGCAGGATCTTTTGAAGGAACTGCTATTATCTTGTTATCTTTATCTCCTGCATCAATCATATGCATAATGCCGATGGGTCTTGCCTTAAGCATGATTCCAGGATATGTCGGAAAGCTCATGACGACAACCACATCTATAGGGTCTCCATCGTCATAAAGTGTATGAGGGATTAAACCATAATCTGCAGGATAAACAACAGATGAATGCAGTACACGGTCAAGCACTATG
>JAKAYH010000235.1 GCA_021826835.1 Thermoplasmata archaeon
ATTAAATCGGACCTCTCTTCTCTAGAGTCTGTAAAATCACTCTGTGAACGCCTAGATAAGGAATTTACTGACGTGGATGTTCTCATCAACAACGCCTCCAGAAATTCACGTTTTAGCATCTTGGATACGAACATAGGGGAATGGGAGGAAATGTTGACTCTGAATCTAACTGCGACTTTCCTTATTTCTAAGACTGTTGCTAGAAATATGATCCAAAGGAAAGTTGGAGGTAAAATAATTAATGTGGGGGCAGTTCAAGCACTCATGCCAATTTATTCCTCTTTTCCATATTCCGTAGTTAAAGGGGGCTTAATTTCTATGACAAAATCTCTGGCTGTCGATTTATCAAAATTTGGAATTCAGGCTATGTATCTTATGCTGGGACCAATCTATGCAAAGCCAGATAGCGAAGAACCTCCAGCCGACTTTGATAATAGAGCCGCAACATTGCTTGGCAGAAGTGGTCGTAAGCATGAGGTGGCCAACCTTATTGTATTCCTATCTTCAGAACTCAATTCTTTCATGACAGGTAATGTAATAGTTTTAGACGGAGGTAGACTCATTTCGAGAAAAGCTGATCCCGTTGAGATAGAGAAGAACTTGTTTGACTCACACCATTGAACTTATTAGTCTGGACTTTAAGTTATGATTGATGCATTACCAGATTGGGAAATATTTTTAGAACATTATACGGGTTGCTTATGATAAATGAGATTCCAATCGTTAGGATTGAAAGTGGTGACAATACAGCCCAAATCAGTCCGAAAGGTGCTTATATTAGTCAAGTTTCTCTAGCTGGAAGTGAGATCCTCAAAGAATCTGAAGATAAGATTCAGACTCACGGCGGATGTGCAATTCTTATACCATATTCCGGAAGAGTGAGAAATGGTGTTTATTATTTTGAGAAAAATAAATATCAACTGCCCATAAACGATAATTTCGGAAACAGTATACACGGCTTTGCCAAGGAACGAATGTTCGAAGTTGATAATTTAAAGACTAGTACAATAAAATTATCAACTGTTATTGATGAGCCCAGTTATCCATCGAAACTGAGAATTTCAGCCGACTATACAGTAGACAAGGGTTCCTTTAGAGTTAAACTAATTGTTTCTAACATAGGATTTAGCAACGCTCCACTAATCGTGGGCGCACATCCCTACTTTATCTATGATCGCGATTGGGAGATATCCTTTTCTGAATCTCTGAGCAGATTCGATATGGAAGATAGTCTCTTTCCAAGTAATACAGCCCGTAGTGCAAAAACTAGCTATAAGAACGAACCAAAGGCGTTTGGGAGATTTAAATACTATATTGGAGGTGGTACTATTAAATTTTTCAATGGCAAGCAAACCTTAGTAATCAAAAGGCGTAATATGCAGTACTTGACCATTTATGTTGGAGAGTTCACAAGGAATAGGTCAGTTGCCATTGAGCCCCAATCTGGATTGCCTGACGCTTTTAATAATAAGATCGGTCTCAAAGTGATCAGACCGCAAAATAAAATGGAATTCTCATTTCAATTTGAGGTAAAATAGTCTAGAAAGTGGATTTGTCCCTTCGCAAGCGAATGTGCAAAAATGACACCATAGATAGTGCGCAGAATTTTATGCAATATTTTGTTCAACTCTTCCTTTCAGTTAAAGGTTAATGGATGACCTTAACGGATCGTTTGTCTCCTCGAGAAGAGATAATAAGATTTTTAATCGCCTATAAGCTGCTTGATTGAAAGTATATGGTTGAGGAAATTATAAGGTCGAATGACTTGGTGGGTGAGAGTCCCTCATGGTTTGAGGATGAAAGGAGATTGTACTGGGTCAGTATTCCAGACGGGATCATTCACCGATATGACATCGATCGCGAACTGCACGAAAAGAGGCAATTACCTGTTTATGTCAGCTCTATCGTTCCGTACCAAGACGGGAGTGCCGTGATAACATCTGGAAAGGGGATTTACAGATTCGATTTTTTAGATTCCAAAACGCACTTAATCAAAGAAATCGTTCCATGGGATATCAGAAATCGAATGAACGACGCAAAATGTGACCCAGATGGAAGATTATGGATAGGATTTATGAATCTGAGTAAAGATTTGCCAACCGGATCGTTGTTTGTTCTCGATAAGAGTTTAAATCTTAAAAGAGTGATCGATAATCTTACCGTATCAAATGGATTAGCGTGGAATGCAAAATCCTCCGAAATGTACCATATCGACACACCAACTTGCAGCGTTTCAATTTTCTCCTACCATTCTTCATCCCTAGACATACGTAAGAAAGGTTCCATTGATTTATCAGCTCAAAAGGGACGTCCTGACGGGATGACAATTGACGACAAAGGCTTTCTATGGGTAGCTATGTATAACGGTGCAAAGGTTATTAGATGCGATCCAAGAAGCCGTGAAGTCGTAGATAGCTTGGATTTACCAACACCATATATTACATCATGTTGTTTCGGGGGCTCCAATATGAATACTTTATTTATCACTTCCTCTAACAAACCCTTTGAGGGAAAATCCACGAATCCATATGCGGGCTCCTTGTTTGCCGAAAGGTTAAATGTCTCAGGATCTAAGAGCTATCCCTTCGGATAGTCTAAAAATGTATAGAATATGGCTCAACTATCACAATCTTTGATGAGTGATACACTGACAATCCTGAAGTTAACTGTAGCACGAACATCTATGTCGAAGTATCTGGTAAATTCCTGCCCCACCTTTCCATCAACTTTCCTGTTACGTAACTCTGAAACCCGGACGATTTAATTTGTTACTGTGGTCTGTAAAACGTTTTTTAGACAAAGTGAACGACTATCAATCTCATCCTTTGATCGCAATTACGTCAAGTTCAAGCTTTGTAAACTTATTTATAAACTTGCATACTATTGTTGTTCTAGCAGGTAAGGAAGTGAATGTTTTATTATATTTCTCATTAAAATTCTCAAAAAACTGCTCATCTAATAAGTATGCAGTAATTTTTACGATGTGTCCAATGGAGGATCTAGCATTCGATAATACAATTTTCAGTTTCTCTAAAATTAGATCAAACTGTTCATCAAATGATGTTTCCTTGGTTGACTGTCCTGTAATACCGGAAAGAAAAATCACATCGTTGACGGTAACCGCATGCGAATAATTAGCTGCCCTGGACAATTCGTTTACAACCATTCTGTCAATTCTTTGAGGGGTCATACACAAAGGAGAGTTATAAAAGCTTAAATTTTTATGCTGTGTTTCTTTGGTAATCCCATATTGATTCCTAATAAGACGGTCTATGGAAACAATGAATTGTATATTGTAAAAATTCTCAGAATTATAGATTTTTCGTGCGTTTGCGGGAATTATGTTGTTACGTATTTTAGCCATTTGACGAACAAAAGGTGAATCCGATGAATACACGAAAGCGTTATTATCCTAATTTCTTTCATGCAAACTATGAAAATTACGCAAGTAAAGGCACGCGTGTATAGAGCCCAGTCTAAGAAGCCGATAACGGCAATTCAACCTGTATCTAAAGAAAAATCGCCTGAAAGTAAATACGTTAATAGTGTAATAGTTAAAGTGGAGACATCCGATGGATCGGTAGGATATGGAGAGTCTATGGTTTCTGCCGGTGGAGACGTGACAGGAGTGACTACTTCAGAGGTAACTTGTCAGATCATCAACGGACTGATTGCTCCAAACATTCTCGGCAGAGATACCTTTGAGCATGAAAGTCTTTGGAAGTACATGAATCGCTTAGCTGGATACCATGGTATGGGGGGATTGTTACTGGATGGGGTTAGTGCTGTGGACACTGCATTATGGGATCTGGTGGGTAAGGAGCTTGGTCAACCGCTTAACAGGTTGATGACTGAGGACGGAAAGCAAAATATCCATATTTATGGGTCCAAGATTCCGGGAATAAGTGACGCCAATCAGTTGGATTCTTTTCGAGCTAATGTTAAGGATATGATGGGCCGAGGATTTTGCGGAATTAAGGTTGGAGGTGGACTGGGAATTAAAAATGATGCTTTAGCCATGAAAATTGCCAGAGAGTTGTGCGGTGATGATGTTTCGCTTATGCTTGACGTATTTGGAAGTTATGATGAGGCTGAAGCACTAGCACTAGGGGAATCTATTAAAGATACAAATCCTGAATGGTTTGAGTGCCCTATTGATCCATTAGACATTTTTGGATATCTTGATCTCTCCAAGAAAATGAGGTTAAGAATAGCCCTAGATCCAATCCCTGAGATTAATGTGTTAAGAAAAATGCTCGAAATGAATGAAAAGTTTGTCACGTTAATTGACGTAACAAGGGATGGTGGAATAACTGGTTTTAGTAATATTGCTAAATTCTCAGGAAAACTTGGAAGCGAAATATCAGCTCATGCCGGTTGGTCAGTAACGGCAATAGGTATTGCGGCGTCAATCCAGATGGCTGCATCGTTTAAAAATCTAAAATGGATGGAGTTCAGGTCGCAATATGATGATAATCCATTATCAAGCGATATTACCTCGAATTCTTTTATCGTGGAACGTGGCCAAATTAAAGTTCCATCTTTTCCTGGGATTGGTGTTAAAATTGATGAAGAAAAATTATCAACTTATGAAGTTGTTCAGCGATAATTACGGATTTATAACTCAACAATCTTCGTGTAGCCATAGTTGAGATATTTGAAGATCTCATGTGATGCCTGTATTGCCGATTTTCCCTTTCTGTATGCGTAGCTGAAATCCTTGA
>JAKAYH010000236.1 GCA_021826835.1 Thermoplasmata archaeon
CGCAAAGGTCTTCTTCTTATTGGCTCTTGCAGATTCAATGATCGAACTCATCTTTCCGCGGATCGATTCTCTATTCAAATATTCTTTTATTCTTTTCATCAAGGTCTGAATTAAACCGTATATATATATATATTCCGTGATATATGTTAACATTTAAATGGAAAGCTATCATTATTCTTTTTCTATAGAAAGAACTGAAATTTTTAAATTTCAAAGAAAAATTCGATAATTATTTTCCAATCCTTCTATTTTTTAAATAGTTTAGTTCATACTTATATGAGATCTAGAAAGAGCTTCAAATATTCGCTTTTTGTATTAGTTCACTCCATAAGCAGAAATAGATAAACGATTTCATTTTTAATCCAAACAGAGGATTTTTGCGAATTGAACGATTCAATTTTTTCTCAATTGTCCACGGAGGACGAGAAAATAATCTGCATTTAAAAGGTGCATATTACGCTCATTGATGTTTCTCAATTCGAAAGATCATATCTAAGAGAAGTCTTAATTCGTAGTTCTCAGAAACTCTAATATCCTAAATTACCGTTGAGATGTAAACATCGATTTATTTTTGAGGGTAGATAAATTTCTCAATTTCCATTTTTCTTTAAATCAAGCTCCAAAAGCATTTCATTGCCTAGTTCCCCAAGAACACGAAGTCTCTCTCTGATGTAACTTTTGGATAAACCACCATTAACGGTAGGTTCAGTTGTTTTCTCAGGCAAATTTGCAATAAAATCCTTTAGATTTTCTTTCATTATATCAAAAATAAATTTACCAAATTCCAGATAGGAAGACGTGGTTAAAATGTCCTTTCCATTCACAGATAACCGAGCCAACTTGAGCTTGTTCTGTTCTAGTTCTAATAAAGTTCCGTAGATTCTGTCAAGGGGATCTTCAATTCTTTCGATCTCCAACATGTTATTCATTGCTGGTTGACCTGTAATATCAATGCTTCCGTTTTCATCCTTATATTCCACTGATAAGAATGAATTGTCTGTTCCTCTTGACATAACAAATGTGAACGCAGATGATTTTTCTGGATCCTGAAATACCACAAACAGGTTTCCCTTTGTAATTGTTGAAGAAACCATGCTGTATTTATCAAGCTTCTCATAATCAAGTTGAGGATCCTTTCCTATCCAAGTTGAGGCAGATCTTACTGGAATCTTAAGACCCTTCTCCAGCATTGAGAATTTTAATGATTCCTTAAGAAGTTCGGAATCCCTTGTATTTAGGGTAAAATCATACTCTATATTGTTCTGACAGGAATATCTTGCAATCCCTTCATAAGCGCCATTTGACCATTTTATTCCTATTGAGTAATCGAGTATGTCTATGGGATCGCTTGAGAGATATGCCTGCATGGACTTGTTTGAGTTTAGTATTAAGGCATTTATATTTGCCGTAAGTTCATTTATCTTCTGGTTCTTCTCCTCCACCACTCTCTTTTTGTAATTTTCAATCGCTCCCTTAGCAAAATTTACAATGGTTGTCTCTGTATCTAATATACTTGATATACCCTTTTCGTTTCTATAGGTTTCAAATATTTTGGCAATTGAATTTGTCAAAGAATCTATATCTGCCAACTCCCCCGGTATTGAATTTTTCAATTTTTCAAGGATTTCACTCTGTTGTGAGGATTCCTTCTGACTACCTATTGCATCAATCATATAAGTAAAGAACGACTTCAATTGCCTTAAATTCTTTACATTGGAGGAATCCTGCATTTCCATCTTTAGAGACAATGAATTATCATTTATTAATTCTTGTTGAAAATTTTTGAACAATCTTATTTAGATTTACTATTAAGTGCTAATAATTAAATGGTAAAGCTAATATTGTTCATTCTTTTCCAAAACAGTGGAAAATCAAGAATCAAAAGACTCTTTAAAGCCATTAATGGATCAGCTTAAATTAACAATAAAAGGTGTTATGCTGCTTTCGGAACAGAATCAGGAAATTTCAAGATATAAAATTGTTAAAATGCTAATGGAGGATGATCCGCAAATAAAGGAATTCTTTGCTTCGGTAATCGTGGCTAGAAATCAGAGATTTAAGGAACTTCTCATAACAGGCATAGGTCAGTTTATAATGGCTGCGGTTTTGTTTATTGCAGGTGCATTATTTCTATACCCATCACTTTCCCCAAATTTTTCTTTGAAGGCATTTCTTTCTTATTATTCAAATGGAATAGCTTACTATGGGCAATCTTCAGGTATTTTATATATATCCGTTATAATCTCGTTCCTTCTAGCAGTATTTCTTCTCGTATCAGCATTTTATACAATAAGAGTGGCAAGAAATTCTCTTTTGACACTGGTTAAATGACAGTGTATGGGGTATTAAAAAAATGCAAAGAAGAAGGCTGGCAAGGATTCTAATCTCACTGCGTTTAGTTTCAACTATTTTTGGTGCAATATCCATAATGATGGGAGCAATACTATTTCTTGGTTCATTTAATAAAATTTCGAACATATCTCATATAGAAATAGGAACAGTGGCATATTTTGCATTAATACTCTCATTGGTTTTCTTTGGTCTTATTTTGGTGTTATCTTATCCCACGACCTATAGAGTCAGATTTGTTAAACCATCTATTAGGAGCAAAGGAAATCCGTCCTATGGAATTTGGATAATGATTGGTCTTGGAGTTGGATCTACGTTGGGTTCTCCACTTTTTCTTCTCATACCTGAAAACGCAGTCCAATACGGCTTTATATCTGTTATATCACTATTATTGGCTGCCCTTATATCATTTGGAATGGCCAAAGTATACTCAGACGTTTACGCATTTCATGCAAGAAACGGTAAGGATATAGTGGGAGGGCCAACATTTATAAGGGAAGCCTATGGGCGTGATTCTTTAAAGTATTTTGTATCCAGAACTTCTATGTGGGTTGCCAATTCGTCTTTATCGGCATACTGCATCATAATATTCTACGATTTTCTATATGTAATCCTGCCAAATACGATCTCATCAGGTTTTCTGTCAGGTTATGGTGAGCCATTGATCGTTTATTCAATCCTGTCAATGATAATTATATGGTTCATCATTAATGCATTTTATGAAGAAAAGTTTCTTATAGCCATCGGTAGAGTTCAGCTTATTCTTGTAATAATAATGGCTTCAATTTTGATAGGAGAATCATTACTCATATTTGGCCCACATCTAAATTTTGCAAGATTTTACAAAGTCTCATTTGGATCAAACTGGATTTTTGATCTATTTATCAATACCGGATACCTATACATTTTATTTTTTGGTTTTCAGGAAATCATGGCATTTCAGCGGGAAGTTAAGGAAGAAATAACCATGAAACTCATATTCATAAAGAAAAAAATAAAGGTCAAAAAGGTAACAATTTTAAAGGTCTCAATGTTCTTGACCGTTCTTATATCCTCTTCCATTAACATTCTGTATTCTGCATCCGTGATGCTTTCTGGAATTGCAACCGGGGCCATTGAAACAGCTACTATTCCGGCTTTTTATATTGCTGAAAAGCTCCAGGGTGATCTTGGTTTATTTTTCCTCGTCGTAGCATTCCTGATTGCAACTATAACAACTTTTACACCGGCATTTCTGGCTGCATCAAGACACTTAAAAGCACTGGGTGAAGATAAGATATTTCCATATTCTGTGTCAAGGGTTTCATGGGTTTTCACTCTGTTATTCATAATAGTATTGGTAAGTGCAGGTGAAAACTTTCTGCTGAGCATCACTGATTTCATGGTGTTGATTAGTTTGGGGTTAATAGTTTTCTCTGGGTTTAATTATAGAACCCAGCTAGGTAGAAAGAATGGGGTTATATTTCCATTAATGGTTTCAGGATTAACCCTCTTCTTTGCCATAATGACTTATTTTATCGATCCCATCGTTGTACTCTTTGCAATTATCGTCATTGTTTTCAGCTATCTTATCCACGACCTGATTTCAATGGAAAGAATTTCTTTGCGGTTGTTCAGTGGATTCTTTGAAATTGTCCTTTTTTTAATAACTTCATTGCTTATGATTTCATATAATGTATTTCAACCTGTTCAATGGAGTTTCATATCTATAAGTTCTGTGAATGCAGCGACAATAGCGTTGATTCTTCTGTTGTTTGCAGGGATATTAAGTATCTCCGATGGAATTTTGGAATTATACGCCCTCAGTAGAGGCAACACTTAGAACCGCTTCTTAATTACTTTATTAAAGAAGTGCATAGCTTTATCGAAATTCCATATATAAAAAAAAGGAAAATTAATAATAGTGAATGGATAGGGATTATGTATGAAAAACAAAGGACAGGACGTATATATGATTTCTGGAGGTGTAACCAAATTTACCAAAGCATCCCCGGAAGCGGACTTTAGATTGCGAACCAAGAAAGCATTTGATTATGCCTTGAATGATGTTGGGATGACATTGAAAGATATCGATGGCTCCGTAGCTTCATATTTTTCTGACCATTTTCAAAGACAGTTAATGTCGGGTATTATGGCCCAGGACTATTTGGGTCTCACACCAAAGCCAAGCAAGAGAGTCGAAGGTGGTGGAGCAACAGGCGGTCTTTCTTTCCAAGCAGGCGTAGAGGAAGTTGCATCAGGAAGAATGAATACTTGTGTTGTTTACGGATTTGAAACAATGTCTCACGTTAATACATGGAAGGGAAATGAATTCATTGCCCTTGCAAGTGATACCAATTTCGATTATCCAATT
>JAKAYH010000237.1 GCA_021826835.1 Thermoplasmata archaeon
GGGCTGATGAGAACGTAGGAGGAGATTGAATCAACGATACCAACTTTAAAAGTTTATGAGTTAATTCGTTATTTAGACAAAATGGCGAAGACACAATTAAGTAAACTACTAATTGGTTTTTCTGGAGAGCATTACGTTGCTTCTAGAATAGGTTTGTTGGGATATGTACCTCTTATGACATCATCGATAAGTTCAAGATATCCTGGATCAGATATCTTAGTTTTGAATTTTACCAATGAAAAGACCATAGATGTACAGGTCAAAACCATGACCTATAGAAAAAAATTAGACTGGTATGTTCCTGAATCAGTTGAGGAAATGAAAGCTATTTTTGTTTTCAATAAAATATCTGAGGATAAAAAGTCAATAACAAGTTATGTTGTTAGGTCAGATTATGTAGCTGCCGAAAGCAAGAGGCAAAGAGATGATTATATTGCAAATCGTCCAAATGTTAAAAAGAAACAACCAAGGATGATTAGTGAAAGTTCATTGGAGGATTATAGAGAGAAATGGAACATCTTTCAAGAGATTCTAGAAAACCAATAGTGTAAAAGAAAGGAAAAGATCAATATGAGGTATTGGTGAATATGTATTATATCCCATAATTATTTCTGATATTGTTCCTTAATAGAAGTACAAACATGGATAAACACGCTATGTTCCATGGATATTTGTGTAAACGAATCTTTCTTTTAATAAACTCTTATTGTTCAAAATAAATAGTGTATAATTATTAATTCATAAAAATAATTATAGGGAGTCCCTTGCAAACTCCTTTATTTTAAGGCTGCCATCGGGATTGTAGATCATGGAAATGTCGCCTATAACCCTGAACTGCCCACGCCCCTGTTCCTTGCGACTGTCTATTACATTACTGGTGAGTTTTTCTTTATATTCTTTATACGGTGTCCTCCTCATATCTCGGAACGTTCTCATCAGGACACTATCGGCTTCATAGAGACCTCCTCCATATCAGTAATGTCTGCCATCACACTGGAAAGAGAATAACCTTCGTGTGTTGTCGTATGTTCATTATTTGAGTCCTTTTTTCGTACTTCCTTGATGATTTCATCAAGTTTCATGTATGCCTCATAGTTCAATTTGATGATTTCATGAATGCTGCTGTGGATAGATTGTACCAATGGCCCAACACTGCCGCCATGCTTTTTCATCAGCAGTTTGGTATTCAATACGGAATTTTTCGAAATAGTATCTGTGTTTTTCAGATATTCGTCGGCCTCTTTTAATCCTGGATACTTCTTAAAATCATTTTCGTCAAAGTTTTGGCTCATGCTTATCAAGTCTTCAACATCATCAAGTTTTTTGTAAACATATTCTTTTGATGTTTCAAACTCTCTTTCCGGTTCACTCATTTTTTCTACAGGGAAAGTCACAACGTAGCCTATTGTTTCTACCCGTTTTGCACCTTTCTTATCGGTAATAGGTATAATCTTTCTATTTGCACCTTTTCCCTTCGAATAAAACTTCTTTGCCAATTACCTCAACCCCTCACTACAATGAACCATTAGGGTCATATATAGGTTTGGAAGGTACAGGCTTTGCACCTAAATTCTCTCAAGAATAGTCTTTTAAGTTTAAGGCTGAACTTCCACCCAAAGTTAAATATATAAAACCTCTTGCCAAAAGAGAACATGTACCCTGAAAGTGTCAAAAATGCTATCAAAAAAATGCCAATTAATCGAAAAATTGACTTAGTTAATGCGCTACTGGATGCAGAGATGAAAAAGAAAATCCGCGAGAAAGAAGATGAACTAAAGAACACCTTTGATAGACTTGAAAAAGAACTCAATGAAAGATTCAACAAACAACTTGACGATATACTAGAATCCCTGATAGACAATCTTTCTGAATGATACGGAGCCTCAAGTAGACCGGCTTTGTGATCGGCGAAAAGGATTTAAGCTCTTAGGGTGTATCTCATCTATGGAGATTTTCCTAAGTCACTCAAGAAAGGACCTGAATTTGGTCAATATCGTGAAAAAAGCCCTTGGGTTACTGGACTACCATACTATCGTCTATGAAGATTTACCAGTAAACCTGAAATCTGGAAAAGACTTAGACAATATTAGAGTTCTCATAAGTCAAAGTCAGCTGGTTTTTTTGTTCTTGACAAATAACGTATTTTCCTTGAAATAAACGTTGACCTGGGTTCAATACGAAGATCACGTTGCATCAATGTATGATAAGCCAGTGATAGTGTTTCAAGAACAACTCCCCGTTTCAACAACCAGTTTTCCGATTTTATATTTTACCGATGTAATTTCTTAGGCAGGAGTGCCAGCAGATCCAATAAAAATGCAGGAAATAGCCAAATCATTTGGTTCTACAGGAGCAGTGGTCAGGGCAGTAGCTGGAGGAGCAATCGGAGCAATTTTTGGACCGATAGGTGCACTACTTGGCGCACTAGTTGGCTTAGCTACAACACCTCAAAATCCATTGCGAAATATACCAACAGTTACGTGTCCAAATTGCAAGTGTACATTCAGATATTGGGGGAATGATAATACCTTGTTTTACTGTCCAAATTGCCTAAAAGAATGGTTATATGAAGGCAGGAGTCAGAATGGTTGTTAGGGAATCTATTGAAATAAGGGCGTCACCGGAGGAAGTTTACGGATTCCTGACTAGCCTGAATCTTAGTGGTTTGAAGGGCCATAGGCTGGTGAGACAAAACGACCAAACTATTCAGTAACGTTTGCAATATTATAAGGAGGAAAATAGCAACCCTCACCTCTTCCAGTGATACAATACGAATCATATATTGTGAGATTGCCGTTATATCCTGCCCATAAATAATGAGTCGGAACATAGTTTTGCGCCGAGGAAGTCTAAGGCAAAATAATAATCAAGGCAGTCGCCAAAAGAATAAGAACTGCTGCAAAGACTGCAGGCTTCTTCATGGACCACTTCCCCTAATTATCTCTATGTTGATCTGAGTCTGAACAGTTTTTCCAAGACCATTAAGACTAACAATTAAGCTCAGATAGTATTTGGTTACGTTATATGCATTGTGTTTTGGATATAGCCATATATTGATCAAGTTTGCCAGCTCGAATTTATAACTAATATTCTTCTGTGACACAAATAATGTGTGTTGACCGGCTGAATCGTTCAGTAGAGAGATGTTGGAGCACGCACTTCCATCATACATATCTGTACTATTTTCGAACTTATCATTCCAATCTGTAAAAAACCAACAGCTGATTTTGGTGGTATTGTACGCTTGCTCATCTCCTTGACTGAACATGAATTTCATTACGGATGGAAACTGTGCCTCTTCCGTCTGCATGATAGTGATGCTGGTAGGTCTGATGTTTCCATTAATATTGCCAGAAATAGTGAAGTTATCGATATATACGGCAAAAAAGCCTTCGCCTGGTTGAAAACATCCCGAAACATTGCTGAGAGCAACACTTATTGAGGAGTTCAATGAACTGCTCGTAAAGGTGGAGCTGGAAGATATGTTATTAAAACTGAAAAGGCTAGATGGGGGACTGGCTGAGGCATTTAGATACCAAACACCGTCAGATATTTGATTGTGAACACTTGTAATAGTTGGGTTTGGCGGATCAGATAACTCATAAAATGATACTGGAACCGCCACAATGATCACCGCAATCACAGCGAACATGATCAGCTTTTTGCTCTTCTGAATCATATATGAAATGTTACTTCAGAGATGTATATAATGCTAGCGATATTAGTTATACAATTGTAATAAATATTCGATTTGAAACAGAATTCTTTATGGTTTTTCCTTTTCTGCTTATCTTCTTCTCTTCTCATTTAATCATCTAATCATTCTTCAATATCTTCAAGACTGGTGTTATGGAACATTCCATTAATCTCGAGATGGCCCTTGCACTCATTCCCTTCTCCTTAAATTCCATCACTTTCTTTGGATCGATGTATTTCCCACCATTAAACTTAGAAGTCTTTAGCGATGGCCTGCCAAACTTAACACCTTTTGCCTTAGCTTTTTCTCTTCCTGCTGATGTTCTGGAATTTATCATGGTTCTTTCAAATTCAGCAAACGCACCAAGGATTTGGAGAAGAAGCCGTCCATTTGGTGATGTGGTATCGATGCCACTATCCTGAACGGATATGAATCCTACGCCTTTTTGTTCCAACTGCTGAATCGAGTTAAGAAGATCTATGAGGGATCTGGCATAACGGTCTATCTTGGTCACCACAATTGCATGGGGCTTCAAGGCATCAATATCCTTTTCCATTCGCCTGAAATCCTCTCTTTCCATGTTTGCACCTGACTTTGCCTTATCTTCATAGATCCTGTACTCCAACCTCTATCTTTGAAAAATCTTTCAAGTATCTCTTTTTGTCTTTCGTTTGATCCTTGCCTGACTTCTTCACTTGTTGATGCCCGAACATACCCAAAAGCGAGTGTCATTTTTAGGATCGACTTGGTCTTATTTTGGGGTTTTGTCAAAATATGATACTATTGTATCAAATCAACACTGTGAGCGGGAAATCCCACATCATTTATGGGTGGGATGAAAGCGAACCAGAAAATATTATATATTAATACCGTAGAACCCCATGGATCTAACCGAACATCCATACTGTACTGTAATTAGTGAAAGTTATAATATTATATAACAATCACTTACTTTAATGGAGCCAATA
>JAKAYH010000238.1 GCA_021826835.1 Thermoplasmata archaeon
TATTATATTAGATGAAGCGCATAAAGGAAATAAGGAGGATTCAAAGCGTCAGGTATATTATTCATTATTGACTAGTTACGGCTTTCTGTTCAACTTTTCAGCCACATTTACTGACCCATGGGATTTGGTTACAACTGTTTATAACTTCAATCTTGACAAATTTATAGAAAAGGGTTATGGCAAGAATGTGTATTTATCACAAAAGGGCATAGATTTAAACGAATTTAATGAGAATGAAAAGGAGAAGGTTGTGTTAAAAGGCTTAATTCTGCTCGCAGCATCTAAGAAGGGCAAATCTCTATTGGCTGATCTGCCATACCATGATCCGTTAATGGTTATATATGGAAATTCTGTCAATACAGATGAATCCGATCTCAAAGTGATTTTCAGAGTTATACAGAGCATAGCAAAGAAAATAGACTTAAACAATTTTGACGACGCAAAGATTGAACTTGTAAATGAATTAAAGGGGCACCCAAGGTATGTATTCGCACATGAAGAATTTCCGATAAACAATCTGATTGAAGATCTGTCAATGGATGATATATTGAATTCAGTTTTCAATTCCAAAACTGCAGGAACAGTAGAAGTTTTAAAAATACCAAAGAATGATGGGGAACTGGTGTTTAAGCTAAAAACCTCTGAGAAGCCGTTTGCCATGATTAAAATCGGAAACATAGCAGAATGGATTAAAAAAGAACTTAAAGGCTATGAAATCAATGAAGCTTATGACAATAAGAGCTATTTTCTGGACATAAATAATGAAAATAGCACAATAAATATACTATTAGGTTCCAGGTCGTTCTATGAGGGATGGGATTCAAACAGGCCAAATGTTATGATGTTCATAAACATCGGAGTAGGCGATTCAAAAAAATATGTTTTGCAGTCAATAGGCAGGGGAGAGAGAATAGAACCATTAAAGGATAAAAGAAAGAGATTAAGGTTTCTGGCAAGGGAGAACAATATAAAGGCGAAAGAACTGTATGACAAAAATGATCATGACTATGTCTCTTTGATAGAGACTTTATTTGTCTTTGGCACCAGTGTTGGAAACATAAATGACATATTAGACGCGATTAAATTTGAAAGAGAGAAAGGAGGTCAATTAATAGAACTGAATAAGAATAAAGAGATAGGCAACAATGTGCTATTAATACCGACGTATAAAGTTGAAGAGAATGTTGATATAAGTGAGATACCAAAATTTTCAGGCAACTATGATTTAATTAAAAGTTATATGGAATGGTTGGGAAATGAGAAATTGTTATATGCCATATACAATGAATCTGCTAAACCGTCAGATGTAGTTAAAGCAAGAGAATATGTTAACAAAAAGAGCAATTTTGAAATTACTAATGATAGAAATGCATATATGCAGATCAAGGAACTCTTCAACCATATTAACATAAACATTGAGGATTTCAACAATTTTAAGAAAATAGAAAATGAAATAGTTCATTTCAGGCACATAAATGCTATTTTAGATGACAAGGATATTGATGAGTTAAAGAAAAGGATTAATGATGTCTTGCCGAGTATAGACAGAAAAGCAAAAGAAAAGGAACTTGAAGATCAGTTCAAAGCGGATAAAATAGACCGTGAAAAATTTGTGGAAGAGTTCAAAAAACTGAGCACCCTAATTGAAGTTGACACATTCACAGAGAAAGGGAAAGAAATAGAGATAAAGAACATAAATAACCATTATTACCTGCCCGTGATCATTTCCAAGGATACAAAGGTAGATTTTATAAACCACATAATAAACGTTGATAGCGAGAGAGAGTTCCTTATAGCGCTGGAAGACTATATAAAAAAGAATAAGCCGGGCATAGATTACTGGTTTTTCTCGAAAGTAGATGAGGAATTAGATAAAATATACATTCCATATTACAATAAAAAATACAATAAAACATCTAGATTTTACCCAGACTTTATTTTCTGGCTCAAAAAGGACGATACATATTATATTATTTTTGTTGATCCAAAAGGGACAGAATACACTGATTATGAATATAAGGTTGATGTTGTTTCAAGAATATTTGAAGAACAGGGAAAAACAAAAGAATTCAATTACAACGGGCTAAAAATTAATGTTCTATTATATCTCTATACTGAAGACAGAAATAAACTATCTGAGGGATATAAAAAATATTGGTATGATGATATAGAACAGATATTCAATATCTTTGAAAATGTTGACAAGCAGAACGCAGGCACATAGGAAACACATCTTCATCAATGACATCAGCTCTAAAGGGAGTGACCCCTAAAATCTTGGCGACCTCCTGATATTAGGTATTGATTATGAATCAGATCTGGAATATAGTAATATCAAAGAATTCTACAAATATCCATGCAATTAAAACAAAGATGTTGGAAATGGGATAAAAGAGAATAAAATATTGAACACAAAAATTAAGTTTGTTTAAACCCTTATTCGAAAGTCTAAAATTAGAAATGTGATCTCATAAATATTTATTTTTTTATAAAATGATGCAAGCCTGTAGATGAATAACTTTTTTCGGTTATATTTATACACCAATGAAAATGGTGGGACCGTTGAGATTTGAACTCAAGTCACTAACACCCCAAGCTAGTAGGATACCAAGCTACCCCACGGTCCCAAAAAGTAAATGCCTAAGAAAAAGGCATTATTTCGTCAATAAGTTCTATTTGGGATAAAACCATTCTTCTGCAACAGTACCTTTCAAGGCCAAGCTTGTCCATTATTGCAGATATTTCATCAGGTGTGGGATCTCTGTTCTTAATCCTGATCTGGTTTAACTCAGATTCAAATCTTCTGTAATCCGATCCAATGACTCTGCCGCAGCTAAAACATCTAACAGGTATAATCATTCATATCACCTGTAAGACTTCTGCCTTTTGGCCCTGGCACCGCGTCCCATTGGTTTCTTTGGCAATTTTCTTCTGATGTCATTCACCATGATTGTCCTGTCGTACTGCCTGTATATCTCCTCTATGGTGTTATCTTTCAGGAATTTGACTATTCCCTTTGCCATTGCGGTTCTTGCAGCATCCACCTGTCCTGTAAGCCCACCGCCGCTTACCAGAATATCAACATCTATTGTGCCTGACCTTTCTCCTATAAGCGAAATTGGCTCCATGAGTTTTTCCCTCAGGATGGCCACAGGGTATAACTCAACAGGATAGTCGTTTATTCTGAATTTTCCTGTTCCACTCTTTGTGTATGCCCTGGCCGTTGCTGTTTTTCGCTTGCCTGTTGTAATAACTGTTTGATCATTCAATTACTTTAACCTCCTTTCCCATTATTTCTGCTACTTCCCTGAGAGTTACAAAGCCACTGACCCTGTTGTTCTGTGCCTTCTCAAATTTCTCAAATTGCTTGTCTTTAAGATCTGCGGGGACTCCGTCATATACAATGCATCTTTTCAGTGCTTCCTTGCCTCTTGCCTTATCCTTTGGAAGCATATCGCCGATAGACCTTTTAAGGATTGCCTTGGGGTTCCTTGGATAATATGGCCCTTTTCTCACACTTCCAATATCTCTTCTGGCCCTGAATTTGCCAAGAACAGCATCTCTTCCCCCGGTAACTGCAACGTTTGCCGCATTAACTATTACTACTGATTCTCCGGCCAGCAATTTCTTGGCCATGATTGTAGATAACCTTCCGTAAACTAAATTATTTGCATCTACGTATATCATTTTTTACCTCATTATTTTTATATTCTTGGGTTCAGGATTTTCCTTTGCAAGATCCTGCAATGGAATGAATTCGGAACCTGATTCTTTAACCTTTCTCATAGCCTTTTCACTGATGTCAAGGGCGGAAATCTTAACCTTCTTCTCCATATACCCGCTGCCCAGAACTTTTCCTGGAACGACGACAATATCCCCGTCCTTGCACAGTTTGGAAATCTTGCCAACGTTCAGATCAGCATAGTTCTGCCTTGTTTCGGAGAGCCTTTTTGCTATGTCTCTCCACAGCGGAGATTGGTTTTCCCTGGAAAGTTCGAGAATGGTTTTAACCGTTTCCTTAATTTTGGGGCTTGTTTTCCTTTCAACTTGTATGCTCATTTTGATCCTCAGAATATAAACCTGAATGCCCAAGAATTAATAAAGATTTTCACGAAGAACGCTTTTTTTCATCATTCATATCCCTGGATGCAATTTCTATCTTTCTCAATATGCCCATTATTCTGTAAAATTCACTCCTTGCCAGATCCGATCTGGAGATTAGCCTCCTGAACATGATCATGGTGTTTGGGATTTTATGGGATGGGAAATTAACCTTCCTTATTATTTTATCAATGCTGTTGAGGAGAACTTCAATTTCATCCCTTGAAGCCCTGTCTTTTTCAGGGTAATTTACAGATTCCATAATTATTGATTCATAAAGTATTATTGTAGTTGCATGTGAAAGGTTGTATACAGGATATTCGGGATTCCCCGGAATTGTCAAGAAGAAGTCACACATTTCCAGCTCGGTATTTTTCAGCCCGTCCCCTTCCCTTCCGATTACGATGGCAGTTTTTTTCCCGTTCCTGTGATGATCTTTCCAGTAAACCGATGGCTTCATTGGAATTCTTCTATAGTCCCTCATATTTTCTGATGGAACTGCTGATGTTCCAACCAGGACATCAAAATTATCCCTGACATCTTTGAGATTTTTG
>JAKAYH010000239.1 GCA_021826835.1 Thermoplasmata archaeon
GGCAATAATCTGACCCGGTTGATCAATATCTTCAGTCGTCCCCTCTGCACTTACAAGATCTGTAATTGTTTCAGGGTATAGATTAACTCTCTGAGCTACGTTCAATTCCTCGGCAACTCTCTGGAATATCTTAACGAACTTTCCACTAAGTCTAGTCCGTTCCCTCTGTCTCTTAACGTAAACTGACCTTAATTTTATTTCATTATAAATGGAATCTCTTGACGATTCAAAAACAGTGAAGTAATTCTTCGCCTCGTCCCCTTCAAGTATTATGTTTTCAAGATTTGTAAAGACGTAGGCTACGTTCAGATCTTCACAAGTGTAATATTTAAACTCAGGCATCCGCATAATCCGTCCAACGGTCTGGATGGTGAAAGTGAAACTCTTCATCTCCCTGAATATAACTAGAATAGAAGCTCTCGGGCAATCCCAGCCAACCGCTATAGCCTGTTTGAATATTAGAACTTCAACCTCATTGTCGTTTTTCTCTATATTTGCGAGATTGTCGGATTTATCGTCAGAAAGCCAAATAGCCAATCTGTTGTTTGAAACGTTTATGTCGAACTGAGAATCTAGATATTTCATTATAAAGTCCTTCTTCTGATCAGCCTCACCACCCCTATTGTCGGGTAACTGGATTAGAAGCAGGGGATTTATTGTTCGACCCTGGTCCCTGTATAGTTGAGCCAACTGCTCTCTTTTCTTTATTGCTTGGCTAATAACTAATTCGTCAGAGGTCTGTCCATTGACCTTAATAGAGAGAAATTCGGGATTTACCGAAATCTCCCTTTTAATCATTTCCTCTGCTATTACCTCGCTTAGCTTGACTTCTACCCTGCCAACCTGGACGTTGATATCATACTGCTTTATTATCGGGGTTGCGGATACCTCAATAGTGATATCCGGCGATATTATATTGACAAGTTCTTTGGATCGGTCTGCGTTGGCCGTATTGTGACTTTCGTCAATTATTAGTATTATCTTCCTTCCATCGTCCTTGGTGTTGTTTATCACGCTGTTAAGGTTGTTATCCTGTTCATTCTCACGAACCACTATGTTTACGTTTCTTCTATTAATGCTTTCCCAGTTGATGAACAGAATCTCATTAACATCAATTTTTCTGTCAACCAGATCTGAGAAATAACTGCATTTTATCAACTTAAGGTCTTCAAAATACCGTTCCAGTTTCTCCTTGCTCTGCTCATGCAACATTCTGACAGAAATCCATACTACGGAGATATTCATATTAGGGATTCTGGCAATATTTTTGAGAAATTCGGACACCATTAACGTCTTTCCTGATCCCGTGGGTGATTTGAAAGTAACAACGGCCTTCTCATCTCTTTTTAAGAAATTCCTCGCCTTATCTGTAAGTTCTTTTATTGCCTTCGACTGGTAGTCTTTGAGTTCTATCATCTGAATATCCTCCTGTACACATTGAGGATAGATGCAGGGATCGGTTTTACCTCAACTAGATCCTTTAGATCGCTGAACTCCTCAGCTTTGTTTGAGTCGTCTAACGAAAATATGTAAACAACTGTTTTAAGGCCCAATTCTCGGAATCTAGTTTTTGCTTCTTCGATTCCATCATCATCATAAATTATACCAAGTAAAGTGTCCTTTTGTCCACCATAAATCTTGTAATACTCTCCCTCCAAAATAAGATTAAAACAATTCTCTTTCAAACAAAGCATATCTGTGGAGCTTTCAACAAGCTTTTTCTTGTTTGCATCTGTCGGTTTAGCATCTACAAACGAGGTGTTAAAGTACTTCAAATTGTAACCAAGATTACCATTTTCTCCATTTTTTAGTGAATTATACTTTTCAATAACATCTTTGACACGAGGATAGCAAACTTCGTCCATTATATTGTTTTCATTGTTTGTAATTAATATAAATCTTCTATCTCCCCCATCTTCATTGTTCAGTTCTAAAACTGCCTGTCCTGTAGTTCCGCTACCTGCCATGAAGTCTAACACCAAGGCATTCCTATTGGGTATTATTTTTAATAAGTACTTAATTAATTTAACTGGCTTTGGATTTTGAAACACAGATCCATGAAAAATCGAAAAAAGATCGGTCTTGCCCGTTCTAGTTCTTCCAAATCTTTCATCAATTAGTAATGAACGAGGTACAGAACCTTCTTTTTTATAGTTTTTTGTGTAAACGTGGCCGTTTTTAAAAACCAGTTCTTCATATCTTTCCTTTACTGTCTCTTCACTCCATCTCCACGTGGCATTAGGTTTGTTGGGATCCTTGTGTTCTGGTCTGTATTCTTTCCCATCAGGACCAACTATTATGTAGTCCAATGACTTACTATATCTAATACTTTGTTTATCAAGGCGGTCCAAGGCAAATTGACCTTTTTCATCCTGTTGGTTGTAGTTTGTTGAAACTTGTGCCTCTAAGTCTTGCCCTAAACTAAAACTGGAGATATTCTTTGCATAGACTAAAATATACTCGTGATCAATGGCAAAAAATTTACTATCATTAGCACCGCCACTTTTACTTTTCCATATTAGATTTGCGATAAAATTTTTTTCGCCGAATAAGCTAGTATCATCAAGTAACATCTTAAGTTCTGCTAATTCTTTATCATCGATCGAAATGAAAAGTACACCATTTTCCTTTAGCAAATTTTTGGCCAATTTTAATCTTCTATACATAAAGGATAACCATTTAGAATGTCTGTATGAGTCCTCTCGATCGACATAATTATCATTAAATCTGAAATCATTATTTCCTGTATTGTACGGAGGATCGATATAAATTATATCTATTGATTCTCCATGCGTATAATTTAATACAGAAAGAGCATGATAGTTATCTGCTTCTATAATGAAATTGACACCAGCACGGCTATTTGATAGCACGTCTTTATCATATATGTTGCGTAAAACTGGTAATTTCGTTCTGCATTGTTCGACCACATTTTCATCCTTCCATTCCCAAACTATTCCATATTTTTTCCTCGTCTTTAGTTTAGTTATCTCATCGATTAATTCCTCCCTACTCCAGTTCGAATATTTACCGTTGATTCTTCCATTGAGATTCTCAGGATTGTAGCGAGAAGGTTCGTTGTCTGACATTGCATTGAATTTTCTTTCATTGGTTTGCTCTCCCAACATTGGTTTGAAAAGCTAGAATTACACTTAAATATTTCCCTAGTAATCGATTCCTTAGGTCGAAGAATAATCGTAGTTCATAGGGAGTAAATGAAATCTCACAATAATCTTTAATTGAGGTAAGGCAAAACACTGCTATCTTGTTTTTAGTTTGTAGGGTGTCTCGTCTTTTCTGAGTAGTCAAACATATGTCGAACATTATTAACAAAACGAGAATATTGTTTCGCCCGATGATCGAAAGAGAAAGTACACAGACAGATACTGAAGATTCTCATCCTGTTACAGATCTTCAATATCCATACAGATCCTCAGGGATATTCCTCAGGAACCATGAGGAATATCTTGAAATGGCTGGCCTTAATGATATACCATCATTCCAGACCTTATCAAGAAGAGCAAGGAAATTTGATCTGCATGCAATAAACAGGGCGATCACATTCCTTTACTCCATGAAGGAAATTGCAGCAGTGGATTCCTTCATGATCCACACATGCAAGTATTCCACTGCAATGAGGAGAAAGTATTGGGGCAATTACAGAGATCCATATAGTGGATGGTCCAAGACAACAAAGGGATGGACATATGGCAGGAAGTGCCATACGACACTGGACATTGATTCCCTCATGATCATGGACTGGATAATCACGAAGGGAAACATGCATGATTCACGTATATCACATGAAATGGTGGATTCCGTAAGGAATTTCTCCTATATCTTAGGGGACTCAGCATATGATACATCAGACCTATACGATTATGTGTTTGAGAATACACATTCTTTACCCATAATTGACACAAACAGAAGAAGGGGCATTATCCATGAAAGACTGTCCATGAACAGGAAAATAGGCATTGATCTCAGGAGGGAATATTCTTCTCTGTATTCCCTCAGGTGGGAGATAGAGAGGACATTCTCAATACTCGAAGAGATCATGAGGGCAGAGAATATCCGGTATGTCAGGAACAGATCATATGACACTGCAATTGGACTGAAGGCAATTGCATACAATCTCATGATTGTATCAAACGTGAAAGCAGGGGAGAAGCCGAGGGAGATAATGAAGATCGTCAGTTGTTAAATTGTGAGACACCCTATCTTTTAGTATTTAAACGTTGATCTTTGGTCACTGTTTTCAAATGGAGCCTTTATTTTTCGAGTTCTCCTTGCAATTAAAACTCTATTAGATAATATAGAGTAATCAATTGATCTTGTCCGATCGATCATGCGGGATGCATGATGGAAGTTTCATATAATGTAACAGGGCTAATTTAATGGAAATGCCGTTAGATACGGCACTTCAGAAAATGACTTTGGAAAAAATGATTGCAGACATAGGAAAATCCTGATTGGAAACACATCGACAGTTTGGAAGAGGTTATATCGAAGATTCCTGGGTGAAGGAAGTTAGAGGGGTTTTTCCAATACACTATTAGGATAAGAGTGTATAAAAAGTAATGGAAAAACGAATTTTGAAAATGCATACAGATGCGCTAAATTGCAGGATTATAGATC
>JAKAYH010000240.1 GCA_021826835.1 Thermoplasmata archaeon
ATTTACTACTTTATCGTTCAAAAATCAAGGAAAATTCCTTATGGACTGGAGGGGACTTGAACCCCTGGCCTCTTCCATGCCAAGGAAGCGATCTACCGCTGATCTACCAGCCCATTATGCCCTAAGCTATTCTCATATTAAATATTTAATCCTACGAAGTACAAATGTATTGGGATAGTTAAAATGCTTGTATTAAAATATCTCGCTATAAATCATAATTGTTATTTAATAAACATTTTAGGGAAAAGATTATAACGCATAAATCGTTTTTTAAAAGTGAATTTACAGCAATTGGATAGAATAATTTTAAAAAATATCCAATGGCCGAATGACTTCTCGGAAAAAAGATTCTGTTTATGGGATATAAGCAGAAAATACAATTACTCAATTGTCACTGTTAAGAACAGATGGCAGGCGATGGTTTCTTCAGGTTTTATTGTAAGTTTGAATGTAAAACCAAACAATGAGCTCTTTGGCTTAAAACGAGGACTAATCTCAATTGATAACTTGTATTCTATCTCAAAGGAAGATATGGAATTTTTAAAGAGGAAGAAGTTTATTACAAATATATATGTGATGGAGAATTGGGAAGTTGGCATAGATTTCTTGTATCCAAAGAATTCTGACCCCATACAATTTATTTATGATCAAATTGAAAATAAGTATAAACTTAAAGAATCTCAATTCGTAAACATAGAAAACAACCTAAACTGCACAATCACAAGAAAAGATTTACTAATTTTACAGCAATTAGTCCGGGATCCTCTCTTAAATGCTAAAGAAATTTCAGCCATAACGAACATAAAGAGAACAATAGTTGCAAAATCCTTGGATAAAATGTCACAGGGCAACGCATTTTCTGTAGATCCTATTATAAATATAGCTTGTGTTGATAATCTCATATTTGCAATTTACCATGCTGAGGTTAAGAGGGGAGACGAAGCAAAAGTGACCCGTGATGCCTGCTTCTTATTAAAAGATAATTATTTACTCACAAAATATTTCCCAGCCAAAAGGGTGATTATTCTTGCATCTTTCAATAGTGCCGAGGAAATGGAGAAGTTTAAGGAGCAAATGTCTTCACTGGATGTAGTTAAACAGTCACTTAGTGTCATTTTTAAAACACATCCACAAAGTAACTTTTTATATGAATCTCTTTTGCAAGAGTTGATCGAAAGACATTCTAATTATAGGGAAGATAGAGAATTAAATTTGATATCGGAGGATGATCCTCTCAAAAGCAAAAATATGGAAAAGGGAAACAGTGATATCATTTAAAGAAGCGGTAATCAAAATGTATTATCTGTGGGGGGAATTTACTAAAAATTTCTGCAGCTGATTCAGCATGGAATAATCATAAGATGAGGTCTTCCATGTTTCTAAAGGTAAAATAATTATTTGGTTAATATATTATAAATTAGCAGCAATTTTAAGATAAAATGAGGAGACAAATATTAATATAATTACTTGGGATAGTTTAATCAATGGGTAAGCTAACCGCATATATTGTTGGGTTGTTCTCTGCAATTGCGCTTTCATACTATGTATTATCATCATATTATTCCCCATTAATCTCATGGGTTGGCCCGATTTTTGGTGCACCACTAATATTTATATTGTCCTTAATGTTTCTTTTAATGGGGGACGTTCTTAATCATCTTATTCTGATTCCGATTCTCATAGTTGTCGGTGTTTTGATTGGTCTCGGAGCTAGAAAGGGGACTAAGGCTATAGGCGCCGCAATAACTGTTTACTTTTCGCTTTGGGGTTTCATTGTATCAAGTTTATTTTCTTTGTATCTGGAATCTAAGAGTAAATTTACAAGCCTCGTAAGTTCTGTTAGTTCTTCCTCTATTTCCAACGGTTTACCGCCGCCTCCCTCAGGAACTAATTTTGGGACTATCATGGCAGAGCCGCTCTTCTCCAGAATCGCATTAACTGTTGAGAAGATTGGACAAACCTCCCTCAGTGGTTCCTTTGGCTCAACAGGCACAGGATTATCATCAACTAGTTTTTCGATTATATCGGGTAGCGGACCATCATCTTTTCTTGGTATTGGTGGAATCAATGTGAGCGGTCCGCTTGGAATATTGGCTGAAGCGTTTGTTCCTTTTATTATTGTCAATTTAATTATAATAATGATATCATCCGGATTAACAGGCAGATTTTTGTACCGGAGAATAAATAAAGATAAAATTGCAAAGAAAGCAAATAAAGAAAAGAAACAGGGAAAAACTAAGGAGGTTATTGTTTTCATAATATTAGCGCTATTCGTATTATCTTTTGCAGGCGCATTCTCTCCATATTCTGTATCGACGACCCAACAAAATTTCCACAACGACAATGGGTTAAACTCCTATGCATCCTTGGGAAATCATCCTCTCAATAGAAACCCCGTTTTTTCAACAACAAAGTTGGTTACTGGTATTTCCTCAAATAACAATCCTCAAATTTCTACTTCAGGAAATAATTCCAATCAGGATATTCTTTCTGCAGGTGTAATAGGCGAGCAGGGTTCTTCGTATAACATATTCCTCAATATGGCACTATACAGTGGCAATTCCAATTCAAACTGGATATATGCGAGCGGTCAGACATCATCCATTTTCACGCTCGTTGCTGAAACGGATAATTTGCCGCAACTATTCAGAAGTATAGAAAACGGTCTTGGTGTAAGCAATACCATATCAAATTCCTCAATCACAAGTTCCACATTATGGAATCTTATGCCTCAATCCGTTATCGTAATGGCTTACAACGGAACATTAGCTAACACATCTTCATATGCCACGACCCAAGTTGGCAGCATTATGAGTCAGCTGGGAGGAAGTGATGGGGCCTGCATAGTTCAACTATCTCTCGGAACATCTTTCATTGGTATTTCTGACTCTAACATTAGCTTATATATTTACACCTTCACAGCCAACTACTATAACTCAGAAAACTCTATGGTTAATGACCTATCCAGCACAATCTCAAATTCTGGCTCCAACGAAATCTTTACATCAGGCATGAATTCAGGATATCTGGTTCCAGGTTATTCATCAAGCAGTGTTGATTCCTCCATATTTATCGCAGGATTTGTTCATTCAGGAACTTTTTCAAATGAAATTTCAAAATATATTGGTATAAATTCAACCTTCAGCAAGGGCAGCTCTATTGTCTTTGATGGTGGTCTTTTCGCTAAGAGTCATGTTGTAACATCCTCATCTGATGTACATACGATTTCCGGGGCACAGATTTATGGATATGATGGTACTATTGCATTTTCCAGCTCCAATGCAAACTATGGTATGCTTCTCGGGGTACCTGAGGGAAAATCATCTGCCAATTTCACAATTATAGGATCATATACGGGATACTCAGGTCAATTATCAAAGACGGCGAATCAGACCATCCAACCAAATGGTACATTTTCATTAACTTCTATTGAATTACAATCCAAACATCTTTACCCTGCAAACCTTCAGATAACCACATCCATAACTTCTTCAGGGTCCAACACATTTACAGTAGAAACCTCCGTTATTAACAGGGATTCAAACTCAATCTCATCTGTTACCATAAACGAGAGCTCTTTTGCCTCACAATATAATGGCGAGGTTACAATAACTTCTGGAAAACTTATTTCAAGTATAGCTTCTCTTTCACCGGGTCAGAACTTTACCAATACCTTTACATTTACAGCAAATAACCCTGGTGCTTATTCAATTTCTGAACCACCTGTTACTTATTCAATGAATGGAACCTCATTTACAAATTACGGCACGAGCATTGGGGTATCAGGGCCGACACCACTTGTCGTAACCAGTATAAATGGAGTATGGTATAACTCGCTTAACGAAAGTGAGAAATTTATCGGGATAACATTCCTCACAAATGAGATCATGCCCGGATTCTACCTTTTTGATTTGATTATTCTTCTTATTATTTTGGCAGATATCGCCTTTGAGGTAAAATCTTATAGAAAATGGAAAAGAGAGAGGCAAAATTCACAACCATGACCAATATCAGGATCTTATAAATTTAATACTCAGATGGGTAAGTTTTTCCAGTTTTCTCCTTTTTTCAGTATCCGTCATTTTAACTGATCTTAATATTTCCATGAAAAATTCAATTGCTGCATCATAATCAGCATAATTAACAGGCTTGGGTATTCCGTCCTTCCCTCCTAGGGCGAAGGTATATCGTAAGGGATCAGAATAACTTGGTGCTTTTCCCATAATTACCTCGGTGATGTATGAAAGCGCTCTTATTGTTGATTTCCCTACTCCTTTCATCATGAACAGTTCATCAAAATTTGAAGGTTGAAACTCATATATTTCCCTTAGATTATCCCAGTTTACTTTAACATCATATGAAGTGATTTTTAAATTTTCCTGAAAATAATCAAGTTTGAACTGGCCTTTTTTATTTACGTTGCTTATTGTTCTTAAAATTAAAGGGTCTTTAACCGCATCAATCATTCCTTCTCTATTTTCCCTGCTTTTTGAGGTTGTAAGATCGAGCACCCTATCTTTACTTTCCTGAGAGAAAATGCCAGATCGCCCATCATCTAGAATTTCATTAGCCATAGAACTGTGCCACTGATACCTTCTTGCCATCCTTTCATCCTGATCCATTCCCTGTTGTATTAT
>JAKAYH010000241.1 GCA_021826835.1 Thermoplasmata archaeon
CATTGGAGTTTATGGCCCTGAAATACAGAAAGAGAATGCACCGCTGGAGAATTATTCAACTCCCACCACTATGTATGGGATTACCAAGGCCACTTCTGAAATGCTGTTCAAGTATTATCATGCAAGATTTGATCTGGACGTAAGAAGTGTGAGATATCCAGGGCTTATCAGTTATAAGGTTGAACCCACAGCAGGGACCACTGATTTTTCCGTCGACATGATAAAACATGCTGCACTTGGAAAGAAATACATTTGTTATTTGAAGAGCGACACAAGACTCCCGATGATGTACATGCCCGATGCAATGATCAATACCATCAAGATGATGTACCAGGAAAAGGTGGAAAAGAGAATATACAATTTCATGGCTTACAGCATTTCACCAGGAGAGATTGAAAGTATCATAAAGGAAAGGATTCCTGGTTTCCAGGTTGAGTATGTGCCTGATTACAGGCAGGCCATTGCTGATTCCTGGCCCGCATCAATAAACATTGAGGATTCTGTCAAAGACTGGGGATTCGACTGCACATATGATGCAAAGAAAACTGTGGATGACATGTTGGATCACTACGCATCCACAAATTGATATATCTATTCAATTTCTCGAAACAACTCATAGCTAGAATTTCATTACAAACCTAAATTATATTCATTTAACCATTATTTCTGCTCTCTCAGTCCGGGTGTAATTGCAATATAGGAATTTTTAACAGAGATAACGAAATAAAAGTTAATTGGAATGTGAAAAATATTAGGATCCGCTGAATGAGAAAGATATTGGAACGGTTATAATCTCCTCGTACGATCAATAATTATTTTGTTTGTACTTCGAGATTAGTGTTCATATAAATTATATATCAAATAGGTAAGTTTAATAATATGTTCATAATTCATATTTAATGTTCATAAAAATACAAAAAAATTCATTTATGAAGGAGTGGAAGATATGGATAATCTAGCAGAAATAATGAAAATAATAGAAGCAGGACTCCATCAAGATTCAGCAAAGGTCTTCAACTATTCTCAACTTCTTATTAACAAAACGGAGGAAAAAGGGGATATACAATCAGCTAAAAGGCTAAGTAGTGTTCTCAAAGATAATAAAAAAATATCTATCCAAGCTAAGGATTATGGTCACATTCTCAAATTACCTGTTGATTCTGAATCTCGGTTACCTCTTGCCGAAATCACGAAATACGATAAGGGTTCAGTACTTCTATCACTTGATGAATGGTCCATGTCAAGCGTTCGAGAGTTCATATATATAATCAATCACGCTGATTTATTTCTGGAAGAAGGGATAAAAAGCAATCGAAGCATGATCCTTTTTGGGAAACCTGGCACAGGAAAAACTCAGACAGCAAGGTATATCTCTTCTGAAACATCTCTTCCATTGGTAACCGTAAGATTAGACGGACTTATTTCCTCATATTTGGGCAGTACTTCCAAGAATCTCAGAACATTATTCGATTTTGTACGAAGAACACCTTGCATTCTATTCCTTGATGAATTTGATGCTATCGCAAAAGTACGAGATGATTCCAACGAGTTGGGTGAACTCAAGAGAGTGGTAAATACCCTCTTGCAAAATATCGATTCTATAGAGTCAAATATCCCAATAATTGCTGCTACCAATCATGAGCATTTACTGGATCCTGCTGTGTGGAGACGATTTGATTATAAAATCAGGGTGAAATTACCAGATGCTTCAATTAGAGGGTTATTGCTCGCAGAATTTTTTAAAGATTTGATAATTGAGAATGGTGTCTTGGATTTTGCTGAAGCCTTAACTGAGGGTATGAATGGAAGTGAACTAGAAATGTTAGCTACACAGATAAGAATCAATCTCATTGTAGATAAGGCAGACTTGCTTAGGTTCAAAGATTTTTTGACTTACTTCATAAACTTCAAGAAGAGATTAGGTCAAGGAAGTGCAGATGAAAACATAAACAATGAGGAAATTGTTTTTCGGGCAATAAGATCAATGAGAAATAAGGATAGGAAGACTTTCTCTATTCGCGAAATCTCCAGTATTACGGGTATTTCAACCGGCAAATTATCTCAGGAGCTCAGGAAGATGGAGGTAATATCTTGACTAATAATGAAAACTCTTTTTTGCCAATACGAGTAGTGCAAAGTAGCAGAGATTTCCTCAATAAAAATCATTCTGGAGGAGGAGAATCTGAAATTTTTCTTAATGATGAAGAACTGATTCTTCATCGGAAGAAATTGGAAAGAGAAATTTCTGATATAGGCACATCGCTTGCGTCAAATTTTCAAAGATTTCCCAATGTACCGAATGTCATCAAGGCTAGACTTAGGGATGATGCTCTCGCAAAAAGCCACAGACCAAGGGGAATACTTAATAGCGACACATGTCCTATTATAGGTGTCGATGAAATAGGAGAATTGCTTCTTAGTTCTACAAAAAAAGGAATGGAAAATCTAAAGGAACGTTTAGCATTTTCAGATAATTTAAAAGAAAAGGCAAATATTAGTGCAGTAAGGGAATTTCATAGATATAGCGAAGAAGATAAATTGTCTGGATTAAGTTTAGCCACTTTGATGGAGAAAGCAAGAGAAAATGATGGGATACGTCTCAAGGTGATGCTTTTTGATTATCACAACGATGAAATAAACGCACAAATCCTTGATGAGTTCAAGGAATACCTCGATCAAATCCAAGTAAACTCTGAACTTGTTTCTAGAATCGAGAAATTTAACATTTGGAGAGTTGTAGCCCGTAACTCAGATCAGGTAAGTAAGATAATTGCGCATCCACTGGTCAGGACAGTCTCGTTCTTCCCGACCGTTAAATTTTTTTTACCTAAGGGGATAATTCAGAACACGAAAATAAGCACGTTTCCGCAACCTATAAATGGTAGGGAATACCCTGTCGTTGTATTAGTTGACACTGGTGTTTCTCCAAAAAATAAGCACTTAGAGCCATGGGTAATTGACAAAGAAATTTTAGTTCCATCGGACTACCAAAACAACTTACATGGAACGTTCGTTGCAGGGTTGCTGTCCATGCCAAATCAGCTCAACGATGGTAACATTTCTCCTGATAATGAACATGTGCAAATAATTGATATTCAAATGATACCAGATCCCTTAAAAGACGCACTCAGTGAAGATTTAATAATAGAGAGGTTTGTAGAAACTATTCCCAAGATTTTATCTAAACATAAGAACGCAAAAATCTGGAATATGAGTGCAGGATTTGACCTAAACGTTGAAGACGAGAAATTCTCGTCTCTTTCCATGTTTCTAGACAAATTACAAGATGAATATAATATCATTTTTGTACTTCCCTCTGGCAATAATGCAAGTTTGAATCAGAGAAAATGGCCACCTCAGAAAGATATAGGCGAATCTGACAGACTAAATGTTCCTGGTGATTCCGTGCGTGCAATAACAGTGGGTGCATTAGCGTATAAAGAAATAAATAATAGTGTTGTGAGGAAGAAAGAGCCCGCAAGTTACTCACGGAGGGGCCCCGGGCCGATGAGCGTAATTAAACCGGAGTTAGTACACTATAGTGGAAACTTATCTAATACTGGATCTGGTTTAGATATCACAGGACAAGGAATAATTTCATTCAATGAGAGTGGAGAATTCATGGAAAATGCTGGAACAAGTTTTTCTTGCCCACTTATTTCCAGGTCGATGGCAATCCTACACGGGAGTTTAGCAAACACAGTTTCAAATTCATTCCTAAAAGCATTAACTGTTCATAACAGCTATATTCCTGATACTATCACTGATGCAACGTTAGCACTCCCATACGTGGGGTTTGGTATTCCTGCAAAGGTAGATGAGTTTTTATCTTGTACTAGAAATTCCATCACTTTGGTATTCGACCATCAGATTATTGATGGTCACACATTAGAGTATCCATTTCCTTGGCCACGTTCATTAATAGATAGTTTTGGCAGATGCAAAGGATTGGTAAGAATGACATTGGTTTCAGAAACACCACTGGACAAGGATTTTGGATCAGAGTATATTCGTACAAAAATTGAAGCATCTTTATCCTCCAGGGTTCTGAATCCAGATAATACTTCAAGTGATTGGACACCAAGACTGAAAGAATTTACATTTGAACTTGATCATAAAAAAAATAACGAAGAAAAGTTGAGAAAAACGGGACTTAAATGGACACCAATTAAGAGATACGAAGGAAATATGAAACGTATAAGCGCAACTGAGTGGAAAATAAGGGTCAGTATCACATCGAGAGATGGGTTTACGTTGAATGGCTCTCCTGTAAAATTTGCGCTCATCTTTTCCCTGATAGATCCTGAAGGTATAGCTCCAGTTTATGATGAAGTAACTCTAGAGTTGAAAAACATGGGGGTCATCACAGAACCTATAAAGGTCAGAAACATAGTAAAAGAGCGTGTTGGAGTGGGAGGATAATTCAACCACCTCAACTTAAATTAAAATATTCTCCTGAGAAATGGTAATATACAACAAAATTATTAAAAAAAATTTAGTAGACATTAATTTACTGAAGTTTTCAGAGATCAACTTCCACTACGCATCTGTTCCCGCCATCGGAGAATTTTTCCCGTATTGCGAAGGGTTTGTCTCCGGGAAGTTTTATCATATCTTTTCCTAGAACATCA